>NZ_JAPDBM010000008.1:0-98862 GCF_027705265.1 Aeromonas sp. QDB11
AATCATCGTTTTGACCTCAATAGCATGTTGGTAGAATTGGGGCATGCAGTCGTGGCAAGCCCTCCGATGCCATATCGGCTCTTGAAGCTGGCTGAGGGTCATGGGTAATCAGGTCACTTTATTTATAAGTGACCAAAATAAGGCGAAATATTCTCTGGCGGTTATTTGGCCCAATATTGGCGGGACGCGCTTGATCTGGCTGGCTATTTTTCTGCCCCGGCTACGCCCCGCCCGATTACCAGCCGCTCGTTAATTAATCGCTTGTCAATCGTGCCGATTGTCAACTGTTTGCCGGTTTTTTGTGCGCGGCCTCACGAGGAGGGACACGCTACTTTTTTTTCGGTCATTGCATTTTTGCTCTGAAGTTGGGTTCTGAAATTCCGTTTTATTGCTGTATTTTTGTTCATTCTCAGTCTCTTTTGCTGTTCGTCGCGCGCCTTGTCCGCTGGCCGGAACGGCTCGTCATGGTGCTGTCGGCCGAGAGGTCATGCTGTTGTCTGCCGACCCTGATTGCAGGTTGGAGCGGGGGCGGCATGGTGCGCGGGAGCCGGAGAGATGATCTGTGTTTTCCGGCTGAAAATAGCGATGATGAGCACATTCTCTATTTTATGAAGCGCCGCACAGTCGTTAATAAATAAGTGCGACCATCCCCGCATCATGCATGCCGTGATTGTGCTAGCGATATATTTGTGTCGCAGCAGATGGTTGCCGAAATATTGTTTATTGCGGTGGTGATCACACCAGCCAATTCTATTTTCAGATTGTCACTGATACCCTCCCGAATCCCAATTGTCAGAAGTCATCTTCGCTGTGATTGGGCCGCAATCGTGCAGTAACAGGGGTATGTTTATGTCAACAATCTTGATTCTGGTGGTGGTGGGGCTGGTTGCCTACGCCATGCTCAAGCGGTTCAATCCGCAGGCGACCTTGCTGACCGCGGGTCTGGTGCTGCTGGCGTATGCCCAGTGGGCGGGGATCAATCCGATCCTGCCAACCGAGAATAGCCAGGGCTTCTGGTTCTTCGATCTGTGGGAGAAGTTCGCCATGGTGACCAACTCCCGCCTCGCCTCTACCGGTCTGACTCTGGTGGCGATCGCCGGGGTGGCGACCTACCTCAACCAGATTGGCGCCTCGGCGGCACTGGTGAAGGCCACATCGCGCCCCATCATGGCGCTGAAGAACCCCTATCTGCTGCTGGCGATCATCCTGCTGCTGGTCTCCATTCTCTATGTCTTTATCACCGGGGCAACCTCGCTCTCCCTGCTGTTGATGGGCACCCTCTATCCGTTGCTGCGCAACGCCGGGATCAGCGCCAAGACGGCGGTGGCGACCATCGTTATCCCCACCGCGTGGGAGTTTGGCCCCGGCCAGATCAATGCGGTGATCGGTGCCAAGGCGATCAATATCGAGGTGATGCCGTTCGTGGTGAACCATCAGCTGCTGTTCCAGATCGCGCTGCTGGTGACCATTCCGTTCGTCAACATCATGTGGCAGCGCCACTGTGACCGCAAAGATGGCCACGATGCGGCCGCCGAGCGGGGCAAGTATCTGCACGAGCTGGAGGCGAAACACGAGAACACGCCGGGTTATTACGCTCTGCTGCCGGTGATCCCCTTCGTCTTTCTGTTCGGCTTCTCCGAGCTGTTTGTCAGCGCCATCAAGATGACCATTCCGGTGGCCATGATGTCCACCATGACGCTCTGCATCATTATCGAGGCGCTTCGTTACCGCTCCCTCAACAAGGCGTTCGCCAACTTCGAGGCGTGGCTGACCGGCACCGGGATGATCTTTGGCAGCGTGCTGACCCTGATGCTGGCGGCCGAGTTTTTCTCCGCCGGTCTCACCAATATCGGCGCCATCACCCAGCTGATCGAGCTGGCCAAGTCGTTCGATCTCAATCCGCTCGGGCTGTCGCTGGTCTTCTCGCTCTTTATCCTGCTGACCGCATTTATCACCGGCTCGGGCAACGCCCCGGTGATGGCCTTTATTCCCATCGTGCCGCTGGTCTCCGGCCAGTTCGACATCAACCCGCTGCTGCTGCTGGTGCCGATCCTGTTTGCCGCCGGGATTGGCCGCACCATCTCGCCGGTGGCCGGGGTGATCATCACGGTGGCCGGTATCGCCAATCTGAGCCCGGTGGATGTGGTGAAACGCACCTTCGTGCCCATGATGGCGAGCATGGCGGTGGTGATGGTGCTGACAGCGATCCGCTATATCTGATTGCTGAAAACAGGATGCAAGCGTCTGCCCTCGGCAGGCGCTTTTTTTGTGGCCGATAGCGGGTGGCAATGGCGATTTGAGCGATGGGAGAGGGGGCGGGTGTTGCTTTTATCGCCGGATGCGGGCAAAAGAAAAGAGCGGTGCTTTTGCAAGCGCCGCTCAATGCCAGGAAAGAGAAAAAACCTTGCGGTTTAAAAGATAAAAATTTGGAAGCAAACAATCGATTTCTCAACCAGGAAGGGTCTTGAATTCGATACGTTTCGATTATGCGCGATGTTCTATGCAGCACTAGCAAAATGTTTGCGGGTTGAAAGATATGCACTGTCTGGTGTCACATTCTGCGACCTCATCGTTCAACTGGTCTGTCCTCACGGGAATGTGCGGCGATTTTTTCTCTAGGCTGTTTTTTCGGTGTCAATATCTGAGCCTTGAAGGTAAAAACAGGTCAGAAGCTGACTCGGCATAACCATGCAATGAAAGTGCGATAACAAGGAAGAGTGGCATGACCTACAGCCAGACCCTGGCCAACAATATTCTCGACACCCTGAAGAAGACCCTGACCGACAAGGGGATCCGCTATCAGACCCTGGCGGAGGCGATGGGCGTCTCCATCGCGACCGTGAAGCGGATGATGAACAAGCCCTCGCTGCCGTTCGATACCCTGCTGGAGATCTGCCATCTGGTGGGGCTCTCGTTCGAGGAGCTGCTGGATCGCACTCAGGACGCCCAGAGCCGCCGCGCCGTCTTTACCCAGGAGCAGGACGAGGCGTTTCACAACGAGCCGGGGCTCTACGCCTTTCTCGCCAATATCTTCTGGCGCGACAAAACGCTGATCGATCTCAAGCGGGAGTACGGCCTGACCGACGCCTCCTGCTACCTCTATCTGCGCAAGCTGGAGAAGCTTGGCATTTTGCAGCTCGGTATCGACAACAGTTACCACTTCCTGATCAGTGAGCGGATCAGCTTCGAGCAGCACAGCCGCTTCGCCCGCCAGCAGGCACGGCAGGCGATGTCGGTGCTGGGGGAGTATCTGGTGGAGAACATGCACAAGTCGAACAACTATATGGCGCTCTGTCAGCTGCACCTCAACGAGGGGGAGGCGATGGCGCTGATCGACCGGATGAAGGAGTACTGGCATCAGGAGATCAAGCTCAACCGCCCCGCCATCGGCCAGCAGGAGCACGCCAAGACCTACACCATGTCGCTGCAACTGGCCGACTGCGGCTATCAGAGCTTCGACGACATGATCCCCAATATCGACAACTGATCCCGGCGGATCCTGCGGGATCCGCTGTGTTGGCTGGAGCCTAATCGGCGAGCTGGGTTTGCTGCGGTTTGTCGAAAACCGGCCGTAACGCCCGCGTATCCAGACAAATGCGGATCGCATCCGGTCGCCAGTGCTCGATATCGCAATCGACCAGACCGCCCCGCTCATCGTAGTTGACCCGCACCAGCCGCAGCACGGCGCTCCCCTCCGCCAGATTGAGGGAGCGGGCTATAGCGCCCCGCGCCGCCGAGGGGGTGATCTCGAGGCTGGCGCCACCCTGGCCTATGCCATAGCGCTGCTGATAGAGCTCGGTGAGGGAGCTGGCCAGCGGCGCACTGGCGATATCGGGAAAGCGGCTCGCCAGCAGGTGATGGCTGACGTGCAGCACAGGTCGCCCATCGATCAGCCGCTGGCGGCGAATTTCATAGAGCGGGGTAAAAGGATCCAGCCCCATCCAGCGGCACAGTTCGCTGCTGGCAAGCGCACTGCCGTGGGCCAGCACCCGGGTTTCGGCGGTGCGCTGTTGCTCGCCGATCCACTGGTGAAAGTGGGTGTGGATGGCGGGATCGTAGGTGAGGCGGGGCGGGGCCACGAACCAGCCGCGTCGCTCGGCCCGATAGATAAGGCCATCCGCTTCGAGGCTGGAGAGCGCCTCCTTGATGGTGATGCGGGTGGTGGCGAATCGCTCGCTCAGGGCCCGCTCGGCGGGCAGCTGCTGCCCCGCCGCCAGCTGGCCGCTGCCGATATAGCGGCGCAGGGTCTGGCAAATCTGTTCACACTTGGAGGCGCGGCCCTCAGCCGCTACCCGTTCGCTCAATCTCGGTTCAATCACGCTGATATCCCTGTCGCTCATTCTGGCTGCGCGGGCTGGCCTAGCCCTTGTTGGTTCAGCCCTTGCTGGAGTAGTCCAGCTTCACTTGGGTTCAGAGTTGTAACCGCTGCGGATGACAGCGACATGACAGGGAAATTGTCATCAAACTGCCATCAAAGCGCCCCGTGACCGTCATATTTCCCCTCTAGCATCCCTCTCGAACCTTAACTGACCTAGTCCAGAGGGATGGGATGATGAAAAGCGTGATCGCAAGTGCACTGGCTCTGGTAGCCATCAGCCAACCGCTGTTTGCTGCCGAAAATATCGCAGATCTTGAGAAGGCCGCTCGCGGCGAAGGGCAGCTCAGCAGTATCGGCATGCCAGACAGCTGGGCCAACTGGAAGGATACCTGGCAGCAGCTGGGCAACATCTACGGCATCAAGCATCAGGATACCGACATGAGCTCGGCGCAGGAGATCGCCAAGTTCGCCGCCGAGAAGGCCAACGCCACCGCCGACATCGGCGACGTAGGCGGCGCCTTCGGCCCGGTTGCGGTCAAGCAGGGGGTCACCCAACCCTACAAGCCCTCCACCTGGGCTGACATTCCCAACTGGGCCAAGGATGCGGATGGTCACTGGATGCTGGCCTATACCGGCACTATCGCCTTCCTGATCAACAAGGATCTGGTCAAGGCTGCCCCCACCAGCTGGCAATCCCTGCTGGGCGGTGACTACAAGGTGACGCTGGGTGATGTAGGTGTTGCCTCGCAAGCCAACAACGGCGTGCTGGCGGCGGCCTATGCCACCGGTGGCAGCGAGAAGAATCTCAAGCCCGCCCTGGAGTTGTTCGGCAAGCTGGCCCAGCAGGGGCGCCTGTCGCTGAATGACCCGACCATCGCCAACATCGAGAAGGGCGAGGTGGAAGTCGGTGTGCTGTGGGACTTCAACGCCCTCAACTACCGCGACCAGATCGACCCCAAGAAGTTTGAAGTGGTGATCCCGAGCGACGGCTCCGTCATCGCCGGTTACACCACCATCATCAACAAGTGGGCCAAGAACCCCAACGCCGCCAAGCTGGCGCGGGAATACATCCTCTCCGATGCCGGTCAGATCAACCTGGCGCGTGGCTATGCCCGCCCGATCCGCAGCAACGTTGCGCTGCCGGATGACGTGAAGGCCAAGCTGCTGCCGGCCGAGCAGTATGCCAAGGCCAAGCCGGTCCAGGATCACGCCGCCTGGGAGCAGAGCTCCAAGGCCCTGCCGCGTCAGTGGCAAGAGAACGTCATGATCTACATGCAGTAAGGAGCGGCCAGTGCAACACAAGGTGATAGTGGTACTTGTGGATGGCCTCTCTGCCGGGGTAGCCCATGGGATGGGCTACCTCGCAGGCATGGTGGAGGCGGAGCGCGGCTTCTATACGACCCTCAGCTGCGCCCTGCCATCCCTCTCCCGGCCTCTCTACGAGTGCATCCTGACCGGCGTTCCGCCGGTAGCGAGCGGCATCACCCACAACGGGGTGAGTCGTCTCAGTCTGCATGACTCCATCTTCCATCTGGCCCGCGCCGCGGGTAAACGCACCGCAGCGGCGGCCTACTACTGGGTGAGCGAGCTTTACAACAAGAGCCCCTGGCTGGCGGCCCGCGATCGCTTTACCCACGATGAGCAACTGCCCATCCAGCACGGCTGCTTCTACTGGGATGACCACTATCCCGACAGCCATCTGCTGATGGATGGGGAATGGCTCAGAACCCAATATGACCCCGATTTTCTGCTGATCCACCCGATGGGGGTGGACGATGCGGGCCACAAGTTTGGCCTCGATTCCCGCCAGTACCGCAATCAGGCGCGCCGCATGGAC
Source organism: Aeromonas sp. QDB11 (assembly GCF_027705265.1). Lineage (NCBI taxonomy): Bacteria > Pseudomonadati > Pseudomonadota > Gammaproteobacteria > Aeromonadales > Aeromonadaceae > Aeromonas > Aeromonas sp. QDB11. The sequence continues at coordinate 6,156 of NZ_JAPDBM010000008.1, forward strand.
AGCCTGCTGGCCGATCTGCTGCCCCAGTGGCTGGCGGAGGGATATCAGGTGGTGATCACCTCGGATCACGGCATGAACAACGACCTGAGCCACGGCGGCACCCTGCCTGAAGAGCGCACCGTGCCACTCTGGCTGTTTGGCGATGCCTTTATCGAGCGCTGGCCGGATGGGGTAGTGATCGCCCAGACCCAGCTCTGCGCCCTGATGGCCGATCTGCTGGGCATTCCCCACGACAAGCCGGCAGCGCCACCGCTGCTTAAGGCCGCCTTTATGCGCGAGGTGCACTGATGATGCCTGCCACCACCGAGATCCTCGCGGATCGACCCGTGGCCACCAAGCGCAAGGTGCGCCGCCACTGGCTGCCCGCGCTGGTGCTGCTGCCGTTTATTCTCTTGATGATCCTGTTCCAGCTCGCCCCCATGGTGTGGGTGCTGGTGGGCAGCTTTCAGACCCCGGATGGCTGGGGCATCGACTACTACCGGGAGATTTTGAGCTCCCCCTTCTACCTGCAATCGTTCGGCAACTCGTTGCGCATTGCCGGTATCGCCAGTCTGGCGGGGCTTGCCATCGGCACCCTCGGGGCAGCCGCGCTGCGCCACAGCGGCGAGCGGGTCAAGCGGGTGCTGCTGGCCTTTGTCACCATGACCGGCAACTTCAGCGGTGTGCCGCTGGCATTCGCCTTCATCATCATTCTCGGCATCAATGGCGCGGTGACCCTGCTGCTGAAATCCTGGGGATTGATCGACGGCTTCAACCTCTACTCGGGGTCGGGCCTTATTCTCATCTACACCTACTTCCAGATCCCGCTCGCCCTGCTGCTGCTCTACCCGGCGTTCGATGCGCTGCAGGATGAGTGGCCGCAGGCTGCCGCGCTGCTGGGGGCGAGCAAGGGGCAGTATGTGTGGCACGTGGCACTGCCGGTGCTGACGCCTGCGCTGCTCGGCACCCTGATCATTCTGTTTGCCAACGCGGTGGGGGCCTATGCCTCTGCCTACGCCCTCACCACCGGCAACTTCAATCTGGTGACCATCCGGGTGGCCAGTCTGGTCTCCGGCGACATCTTCCTCGAGCCCAATATGGCGGCGGCGCTGGCGGTGATCCTGATGGTGCTGCTGGGGGTGGTGACGGCCGCCAACCAGTGGCTGCTGAAAAAGAGCTATGTGAACAAGGGGCAATCCCATGCATGATTTGACGCCGCGCTGGCCCAAGTGGGTGCTGGGTGGGCTGGTCGCCACCCTGCTGCTGCCGCTGCTGGCCACGTTTCTCTACTCCATCTCCACCCGCTGGGGGGCGACCTTGCTGCCGGACGGCTTCACCCTCGACTGGTATCTCAAGCTGTGGGGCGACCCGCGCTTTCTGGCGGCGTTTGGCCGCAGCCTCCTGGTCTGCTTCGCGACCCTGCTGCTGGGGACCCTGGTGCTGGTGCCGACCGTGCTGGTGGTGGCCTACTACTTCCCCAAGCTGGATCCCTGGATGAACCTGCTGATCCTGCTCCCCTTCGCGGTGCCACCAGTGGTCTCCTCCGTCGGGCTGCTGCAGATCTATGCCGACGGCGTTCTGCCCATCATCGGCACGCCGTGGATCCTGATCGGTACCTGGTTCACCGTGGTGCTCCCCTTCATGTACCGGGCGCTGGCCAACAGCCTGCAAGGGGTGCCGCTGAAAGATCTGATGGATGCCGCCCACCTGCTGGGGGCGAGCAGTCGGCGCGCCTTTCTGCTGGTGGTGATCCCCTGCCTGCGCAAGGGATTGCTGGCGGCGCTGTTTCTCTCCCTCTCCTTCCTGCTCGGCGAGTTCGTGTTTGCCAACATGCTGGTGGGCACCCGTTACGAGACCCTGCAGGTCTACCTCTACAACATGCGCGCCACTTCTGGCCACTTCACCAGTGCGCTGGTGATGAGCTACTTCCTGCTGACCCTGCTGCTCACCTGGGCGGCCAACAGATTTCATCGGTGATCCAAGATGTTTCATTTAGAAGTCAATCAGTTGCACAAATCCTACGGCGATACGCCGGTGTTCGAGGGGATCGAATTCGGCATTCGCAAGGGGGAGCTGGTGACCCTGCTAGGCCCCTCTGGCTGCGGCAAATCGACCCTGCTGCGGGCGCTGGCCGGGCTCACTCCGGTGGATGGCGGTCAGGTGCGGGTGGCCGGTGAAGATATCACCTGGCAGGTGCCCCAGAAGCGGGGCATCGGCATGGTGTTCCAGAGCTATGCGCTGTTCCCCAACATGACGGTGTGGGACAATGTCGCCTTCGGCCTCAAGATGAAGCCCCAGCCGGGGCGGGAGCTGGCCGCCAGCGTGCAGGAGGCGCTGGAACTGGTGGAGCTGACCGGCTTCGAGCGCCGCTATCCGGCCGAGCTCTCCGGCGGCCAGCGCCAGCGAGTGGCGCTGGCCCGGGCGCTGGTGGTGCGGCCACGGATCCTGCTGCTGGACGAGCCGCTCTCGGCGCTGGATGCCCGCATCCGCCGCAGCCTGCGCCAGCAGATCCGCGAGATCCAGCAGCGCCTCGAACTCACCACCATCTTCGTGACCCACGATCAGGAGGAGGCGCTCACCCTGTCGGATCGGATCTTCCTGATGAACAAGGGATCCATCGTCCAGAGCGGCACGCCGGAGCAGATCTATACCCGCCCCGCCAGCGAGTTCGTGGCGAGCTTTATCGGCAACTACAACCTGCTTGGCGCCGAGCAGGGCAAGTCGCTATTCGGCCCCCGTTTTCAGGGCAAGCTGGCGCTGCGGCCGGAGTCCATTACCCTGCTGCCCGCCGGGGCGAGCAGCAGCGAACCCAGCCTGCCCGGCATCGTTCGTCAGCAACAGCTGCTCGGCAACGTCATCCGCTATCAGGTGGAGTGCGAGGCGGGGCTGTTGACGGTGGATTGCCTCAACCGTTCGGCTGGCGATCTGCTGGCCACCGGCAGTGCCGTGACCCTGGCGGTGGCCCGGGATCAACTCTGTGAGGTAGCATGACGCCTCATTTCATTTTCGTTGTTACCGCAAGGAGCCCTCATGGCACTGGCACTGTTTGATCTGGACGAGACCCTGATCGCGGGGGATTCCGCCAGCCTCTGGCTGGAGTACATGGTGGCCGAGGAGCTGGCCCCGGCGGGCATGGTGGCCGAGGAGCAGGGGATGATGTCCCTCTACCATCAGGGCAAGATGGATATGCACCAGTACATGGCCTTCACCCTGCAGCCGCTGGCGGGCAAGTCGCGCCAGTGGCTCAGCCAGCAGTGCCACCACTTTGCCGAGCAGGTGCTGCGCGAGCGCCTCTACCCCGAGGGGCTGGCGCGTATCGAATGGCATCGGGAGCAGGGCGACGAGCTGGTGCTCATCTCCGCCTCCGGCGAACATCTGGTGGCACCTATGGCGCAGATGCTGGGGATGGATCACTGCGTCGCCATCCTGCTCGATGAGGAGGAGGGGATGCTGACCGGTCAGACCCGCGGCACCCTCAGCTTTCGCGAAGGCAAGGTGGCCCGCATCAACCAGCTGTTTGCCGGAAGGGATAACCTCTGGCAGGGGAGTTTCGGCTACAGCGACTCCCACAACGACCTGCCCATGTTGCGGGCGGTGAGCCATCCCCATGCGGTCAATCCGGCCCCCGCGCTGCGCCAGCAGGCCGAGGAGCTGGGCTGGCCGGTGTGGGAGTGGCAGCGCTGAGTTATCGTGGGTTAAAACGAGATAAAAAAAGAGAGAGACGATCGCCTCTCTCTTTTTTTTTCGTGCGCGACTGGCGATCACCCTTCCACTTAATGGGCACGCCGTCGAGTCTGATCGAGGTGAGGAGGGGGATCTTCGTCCATCAGGTCACTGACACGACACTGGGGGAAGCAGATGCGGTTTTTCCCCTCCCGCTTGGCCTGATAAACCCCCTTGTCGGCCAGCTCCACCAGCTCTTTGGCCGAGAGGCCCGAGTGGCTAAAGGCTGCCCCGCCGCTGATAGTGACGGTGAGACCGGGTTCGCGCCACTCAAGCTTTTCGACTGCGAGCCGGAACGCTTCCAGCAGGGAGGCTATCTCGCTCATTGGCGTTTCCAGCCGGAAGATCAGCACCAGCTCCTCGCCGCCGTAGCGGCAGAACCAGCCCCACTGGTCAAAGAGTTTCATACCCAGTTTGCTCACCCGCTTGAGCACCACATCTCCCGCCTGATGGCCGTAGGTATCGTTAACTCGCTTGAAATCATCCAGGTCGAACATCACCAACCCGAACGGCGCGCCACTGTTGAGCTGCTTTTGCAGGCACTCGTCGAAGAAGCGGCGGTTGTAGAGGCCGGTGAGCTTGTCCTGATTGGCTTGCAGGCGGATCTGGGCAAAGTCATGGCTGGCGGCATCCATCTCTTCATAGACCTTGGCCAGCTCCAGCATGCGGCGACCGTTGTAGGCGATGCCGCCGGAGCGGCTGGCGCGGATCAGCAGGGTGATCTCCCCCAGCATCCGGCGGAAGTAGCGGGACCAGAGCAGGGCCAGCAGCAGATAGAGAATGCAGGCGACGGCAATCATCAGCTGCACGTTGATGGAGACACTGTCGATCACCTGCTGCATGCTGGCAGTCGGCTCGACGCTGAGCAGGATCCAGCGCTGCTCGGGGATGCGGTAGTAGGAGACCATCAGGCCGCTGGCATCATCGAGGAAAAAGCCCTGCGGCTGTTGCATCCGGGCCAGCCAGTCGGGGTGGGCGAGGGGTTTGAATACCCGTTCGCGATCCGGATGAGCCAGCACCAGCCCGTCATGGTTGAGCAGGATTTGATAGCCATTGCCCAGATGGTGACTCTGATCATGCCGACTGTTTAGCCAGCTGGCGAGGGGGGTGAGCTGGGTATCCAGCGAGAGTACGCCAACCCGCTTGCCTTCCGGATTGAGGATCTCCCTGGCAATGGCCATGGTGAGGGTGCCAAGCGTGTAGTCGTAGTAGGGGTCGGTAAAGACAATCTGTCCGGGATGGCTGGATGCCAGCAGATACCAGGGGCGGGTTCTGGGATCGAACTTCTCGTCGGCCTGCCAGGAGGGGTGGATCAGCATCTTGCGATGCTCGGTGCCCACGTAGACGTAATCGAGCTCCATCACCTTGTGATAGGCCTGCCATTGTTGCAGGTAGCGCTCGCCGTTGCGGATCTCCGGGCCGCTGAAATCCTGATAATTTACCTGCTGATAAATGAGCGTAAACTGGCGTTTGAGGGTCGCCAGATAGGGTTCGATCAGGGTATGGAAATACTGGGTGTTGCGAGCAATCAGGTTCTGTTGCTGCTCGTGGCGCAGTGTGCGCTCCATATGCAGGTAGTAGATGCTGCCGAGCAGCAATACGGGGATAAAGAGCAAGAGGAGGCCCAGCCGCATGCGGGTGATTAAAGACCAAGTGTTCTTGGGCTTGGCGGGGGACATGAACAGATCCTTTTCAGCTCGGGTGACACCAGCATATATGATGCGGTGCGGCTCGTCTAAAGGCAGAAAATGAGATTTTTCCGATGCTGAACCACACTCTGCTCTCAATGGCCCATTACGGCAGCATAGCGGTGCTGATCCTGGCCCTCTGTGTCGAGTATCTGATCTTTCGGCGCGGCCTGAACATGCTGCGGGTGCGCCGTCTGCTGCTGGCGGATGGGGTGGCGGCGCTGGCGCTCTTCTCCATTTTTGCGACCGGTTGTCTGCTGGCTCTCGAGCATGCCAGCTCGGTGGCGCAGCTCTTTGCCCATCTTGCCCACGGCATCAAAATGGGGCTGTTTCTGTTGATTGTCGGCTCCCTCGATTACCCCAGTCGCCTCTTCTATCGCTGGCGTCGCGCCTTGCGTCTGGGCAAGGCGCCGATGATCTCCATTCAGCAGCACTTCCGGGTGGTCTGGATCCTGCGAGGCAATCTGATACTGGTTGCCCTGCTGGCCGTGCTGACAAAACAGCTGTCGCTCTAAAGACAAGAGGGTAGAGAGACGGGTATCTTGGATCGAATAACCCGTCACGCGCCGATTTAAGGAAGAATCGCCATGCGCTCCAATCTGATGTTGCTGATGGCTGCCACCATCTGGGGTATGGGCTTTGTCGCCCAGCGCCTCGGGATGGATCACATGGGGCCCTATACCTTCAATGGCCTGCGCTTTCTGCTCGGTGCCCTCTCCCTGCTGCCGCTGCTCTGGTGGCTCAAATCCCGACAACCTGTTGCCGTCGCGGGTGACCATCGCCAACTGCTGACCGGTGGCGTATTGGCCGGGCTGGTGCTGTTCTGCGCCGCCTCCCTGCAGCAGGTGGGACTGCTCTATACCACCGCCGCCAAGGCCGGTTTCATCACCGGGCTCTACATCATTCTGGTGCCCGTGCTGGGGCTGCTGCTGCGTCACAAGAGTGGCCTCAATACCTGGATCGGCGCCATCATCGCGCTGGCCGGTCTCTATGTGTTGAGCGTCACCGACGAGTTCACCATCGGCTTTGGCGATCTGTTGCAGGTGGTCGGTGCCCTGTTCTGGGCCATTCACCTGCTGCTGGTGGATCACTACTCCAACCGGGTGGCCCCCATCAAGCTGGCTTGCGTGCAGTTTGTGGTGTGCGGTCTGCTCAGCCTCGTTACCGCCTTCATTATCGAGACGCCGACGGTGGCCGGGGCGGTTGCCGGTTGGCAGGCGCTGCTCTACGCCGGTCTGGTTTCGGTGGGGGTTGGTTATACCCTGCAGGTGCTGGGGCAGCGCGGTGCCCATCCGGCCCATGCCGCCATCATTCTCAGTCTGGAGACCGTCTTTGCCGCCGTGGGTGGCGTGTTGCTGTTGGGGGAGACGCTGGATGAGCGCGCCATTGCCGGTTGTGCCCTGATGCTGGCGGGGATGCTTATCTCTCAAATCCGGCTGCGCTGGTGGTGGAAGTCGCGCCGGGACAAGGTGCCCGCGACCAAGTAAACCGCAGCCCGCTGCATAACAAAAACGCCCCGACTGTCGGGGCGTTTTGCATGATGGCGACTCGGATCAGGGGCGCTGATCCAGCTCGCGCTCCAGCTCTACCGCCTTCTGACGGGCCGGATGGGTATTGAGACGTTCCCGGTAGGCTTGCAGATGCGGGAAGTGGGCCAGCTGGCCGCTTTGCGCCAGCAGATCCACCAGGAAGGAGTTCATGATGTCGGCGCCGGAGAGGCGATCCCCCACCAGATAGTGGCGATTCGCCAGTACCTCATTGAGGTAGCCCAGCACCTTGGCACACTCCGCCTTGGCGTAGTCCGGCAGGAAGCGCATCGGGCTGCCATCCTTGCGCACGAACATGTCGAGCAGCAGCGGCAGAATGCCCGAGCTCTCGGCAAAGTGAAGCCACTGCAGATATTCGGGATACTCCGGGCTGTCGGTGGCCGGTGCCAGCCGTTCCGGGGCGTGGCGGGCAATCAGGTACTCGGTGATGGCGCCCGATTCCGCCAGCACCCGGCCGTCGAACTCGATGACCGGTGACTTGCCGAGGGGGTGAATGGCCTTGAGCTCGGGCGGTGCCAGAAAGGTGGTGGCATCGCGCTGATACGCCTTGATCTCATAGGGTTGGCCCAGCTCTTCGAGCAGCCAGATGATGCGTTGGGAGCGGGATTTGTTCAGGTGGTGCAGGACTATCATAACGACCTCGATTCGGTGGCAGGATGGGGTGTACGGATGGGCGAGGGGGGCGGTTCACCGCGGGCTAAAAAAGAGCGGGCTTGATGCCCGCTCCTCCGCTGATTGACTCAGGCCTCCAGCGCCTGATCCAGATCCGCCAGTATGTCCTCGATCGCCTCGATCCCCACCGACAGCCGGATCATCTCCGGTTTGACTCCTGCCTTGGCCTGCTCGGCCTCGCTCAACTGGCGATGGGTGGTAGAAGCCGGGTGGCAGGCCAGCGACTTGGCATCGCCGATGTTGACCAGCCGCTTGAAGATCTTCAGCGCATCGTAGAAGCGCACGCCCGCTTCATAGCCATCCTTCAGACCGAACGAGAGAATGGCCGAGGGGCGACCGGACATGTACTTCTCCGCCAGCAGATAGTGCGGGTGACCCGGCAGACCGGCGTAGCTGACCCAGGCTACTTTCGGGTGATGCTTGAGGTGGTGGGCGACCCGCAGGGCGTTGTCAACGTGGCGCTCCATGCGCAGACTCAGGGTCTCCAGCCCCTGCAGCAGCAGGAAGGCGTTCATCGGCGCCAGCGCTGCGCCGGTATTGCGCAGCGGCACGGTGCGTACCCGCCCGATAAAGGTGGCCGGGCCAAAGGCCTCGGTATAGACCACTCCGTGGTAGGAGGGCTCGGGTTTGGTCAGTTGCGGGAAGCGCTCGGCATGATCCGCCCAGGGGAACTTGCCCGAGTCGACCACCACGCCGCCCAGCGAGTTGCCGTGGCCGCCGACATATTTGGTCAGGCTGTGCACCACGATATCGGCACCGTGTTCGATGGGCTTGCACAGCACCGGGGTGGCGACCGTGTTGTCGACGATGAGCGGCACGCCGCGGGCGTGGGCTGCCTTGGCCAGTGCGGCCAGATCGACGATATTGCCTGCCGGGTTGCCGATGCTCTCGCAGTAGACAGCCTTGGTCTTGTCGTCGATAAGGGCGGCGATGGCCTCGGCGCTGTCATCCCTAGCGAAGCGCACCTCGACCCCGAAACTCGGCAGCATGTGGGCGAACAGGGTGTAGGTGCCGCCATAGAGCTGGGGTGTGGAGACGATGTTGTCACCGGCGGCGGTCAGCGCCTGAATGGCGTAGGTGATGGCTGCGGAACCTGCCGAGACCACCAGCGCGGCGATCCCCCCTTCCAGCGCGGCCATCCGCTGCTCCAGCACATCGTTGGTGGGGTTCATGATGCGGGTGTAGATGTTGCCCGGCACCGCCAGATTGAACAGATCCGCCCCGTGCTGGGCGCTCTCGAATTCGTAGGCCACCGTCTGGTAGATGGGTACGGCGACCGCCTTGGTGGTGGGGTCGCTGGAAAAGCCGTGGTGCAGGGCCAGGGTCGCATCTTTCATCACACACTCCTTGTTGGATGTTGCTTGTCGCAGTTATAGCTGGGCATTTATAGATGGATAGACGTCCAATCTATCAGGCCCGTGGCCGATGTAAACAGCAAGATCCGGCAAAGCAATGTCGCCCGCAGGGGATGCGTGTCCCGAGTGGCGGGCAGGCCTGCCGTACTCAGAGGCGGCGGCGATACTCCTTGTCATCTATCTGGTTCATATCCCACTGCATCAGGCGGTTGAGCTGCTGCATGGGATCCTTGATGAGCGCCAGCGGGCGCGGCAGGATCCGCTTGAAGTAACGGCGCAAAGTCTGCTGGATCCGGTTCGGTTTGAGGGGGTTGGCGTGGCTCATGATGGTGCTCCTGTGCGGTGGTTCTCACGTTCGCCAGCAGTATTGAGCTAAAATGCGGAAGTAAAAACTGATGACTTACAGCAACAGGATTTCCTCTTTTATGCCGACCGGTCGCCTCTACCAGCAATTTCAACGACTCGCCCAGCTGCTTGGCAGCGATGAGCGGGAGATCAGCCTTGCCGAGGTGGCGGATCTGCTCTGCTGCACCCCGCGTAATGCACGTCTGCTGCTGCGGCGGATGCAGGATCAGGGTTGGCTCAACTGGACGGCGGAAGCGGGCAGGGGACGGCGCTCCCGGCTCACTCTGCTCGACAGTCAGGAGAGTTTGACCCGGCGCCGCTTGCGGGATCTGCTCAGTCAGGGCCAGCTGGCACAGGCGGTGCGGCTGGCCGAGGATCGTCTCGATCTGCTCACCCCGCTGTTGCTCGAACAGCTCGGTCAGGCCACCCGCGAGGGGCGCCAGATCCTGCGGGTGCCCTACTACCGGCCGCTGCCGCAGTTGCTGCCCACCGGCCCGATGCGCCGCTCCGAAATTCACCTGAGCCGCCAGATCTTCAACGGCCTGACCCGGCGAAATGAGGAAAATGGGGAAATCGAAGGGGATCTCGCCCACCACTGGGAGTGTCTGGGCCCCTGCCACTGGCGCTTCTACCTGCGTCCGGCGGTGCGTTTTCACCACGGCCGCGAGCTGGTGGTGGAGGATGTGATGGAAAGTCTGCTGGCCCTGCGGGATCGCCCGCTGTTTGCCCATCTGGACCGGCTGGAGAGCCCCTGGCCGCGCACCCTGGATCTCTATCTCGACAGTCCGGATCCCTGGCTGCCCCACCTGCTGGCGGAGCCGGTGGCCACCATCTTGCCGCGAGAGCTCAAGGGGGAGGCGGGCTTTGCCCTGCAACCGGTGGGCACCGGCCCCTACCGGGTCGCCGCCAACGATCCGCTGCATCTTTGCCTTGCGGCGTTCGATGACTATTTCGGTTTGCGGGCCCTGCTCGACGAGATCGATATCTGGATGCTGCCAGAGCTGGCGGAGCGACTGGAGACCCACCTGAAACTTGGGCGCGACCGCCCGGAGCTCGGCACCATGCGCGGCGAGTCGGAGCTGGAGTCGGGCTGCTACTTCCTGCTGCAGGACGATCGCTCCGGATCCTTGCAGGATCCCGCCCTGCGGCAGTGGCTCGGTCAGCTGCTTAATCCGGTGGCCCTGATGGGGCGGGTCGCCCCCGAGTTGCAGCGGGGCTGGACCAGCGCCCTCGGCCTGCTGCCCCACTGGCGCGAAGCGCTGCCCGCGCCGTTGCCCACACCGGCGCAGTTGCCGGGGAGACTGGTGCTCGCCTGCTTCAACCAGCATCTGGAGTTCAACGAGTGCGCCAACGCCATGAGCAGCCTGCTGGCAGAACAGGGGATCCGGCTCGAGGTGCGCACCCTGGATTACGGCCGCTGGGTGAGTGGCGAGGATGAAGACGTGGATCTCTGGCTCGGCACCCTCAACCTCGAACATGCCGGTCCCTTTGCCCCCTACGTCTGGTTGCAGGGTACCCCGCTGCTGCGCAAGGTGTGGGGCAGCCAGCACGAGCTGTGGCAAGGGCTGATGCAGTGGCGGGCCAGCGGTGCCGAGCCGGGCCCCCGCGCCCTGCTGGCAACGGTGCAGCAGCAGAGCTGGTTTGTGCCGCTGTTTCACCACTGGCTGGAGCTGGAGAGCCGTGTCGGGGTGCACGGGGTGCGGATGACGGCGCTCGGCTGGTTCGATTTTCGCAGCGCCTGGCTGCGGCCCGAGCCGACCCATCAGCCCGCAGAGGCGCCATAGTTCGTCCCATTCCTGCCACTGCTGACGGGCGCTCCGTGGCCGCTTGCGTGAAAGATCCGTAAAGCGGCTGCCGTTGCACAGTTTGTGTCACGCCTCTGTGCCATGCTGTTTCAGGTTATGGACAGCAGAGCAAATGAGGAAAACGATGAGCAACAATTCAGACAGTTCCGCAGGAAAATGCCCGGTCATGCACGGGGGAACCACCTCCGTCGAGACGTCCAGAATGGCGTGGTGGCCGAAGAGCCTCAACCTCGACATTCTTCACCAACACGATACCAAGACCAATCCGCTGGGGGCCGGTTTCAATTATCGGGAAGCCTTGAAGGGGCTCGATATGGTGGCCCTCAAGCAGGATGTGACCACCCTGATGACCGACAGTCAGGATTGGTGGCCCGCCGACTGGGGTCACTACGGTGGCCTGATGATCCGTATGGCCTGGCACTCGGCCGGGACTTATCGCATCGCCGATGGCCGGGGGGGTGGTGGCAGTGGCAACCAGCGTTTCGCCCCCCTCAACTCCTGGCCGGACAACGCCAACCTCGACAAGGCCCGTCGCCTGCTATGGCCCATCAAGAAGAAGTACGGCAACAAGATCAGCTGGGCCGATCTGATCATTCTGGCGGGCACCGTGGCCTATGAGTCCATGGGACTCAAGACCTTCGGTTTCGCCTTTGGCCGCGAGGATATCTGGCACCCGGAGAAGGATATCTACTGGGGCTCGGAGCAGGAGTGGCTGGCGCCCAGCGGCAAGCCGGGTGGCCGCTACTCCGGCGAGCGGGATCTGGAAAACCCGCTGGCGGCGGTGATGATGGGGCTTATCTACGTCAACCCGGAAGGGGTGGATGGTCAGCCCGATCCGCTGAAAACCGCGCAGGATATGCGGGTCACCTTCGCCCGCATGGCGATGGATGACGAAGAGACGGTGGCGCTGACCGCCGGTGGCCACACCGTCGGCAAGGCCCACGGCAACGGCGATGCCAAACAGCTCGGCCCCGAGCCGGAAGGGGCCAGCCTCGAGGAGCAGGGGCTCGGCTGGATCAATCACCACAGCCGCGGCATCGGCCGCAACACAGTGACTAGCGGCATCGAAGGGGCCTGGACCACCCACCCGACCCAATGGGACAACGGCTACTTCGAGCTGCTGTTCAAGTACGACTGGTGGTTGCAAAAATCACCGGCGGGGGCCCATCAGTGGCAACCGATCAATATCGCCGAAGAGGATATGCCGGTGGATGTGGAGGACCCGTCGATCCGCTGCAAACCCATGATGACGGATGCCGATATGGCGCTCAAATTTGACCCCGCCTATCGCAAGATTGCCGAGCGCTTCCGCGATGATCCGGCGGCCTTCTCCGACGCCTTCGCCCGCGCCTGGTTCAAGCTGACCCACAGAGACATGGGGCCTAAGAGCCGCTATGTTGGCCCCTATGTGCCGACCGAAGATCTGATCTGGCAGGATCCGGTGCCTGCCGGACGTGCCGATTATGATGTGGCGGCAGTGAAGGCCAGGATTGCCGCCAGCGGCCTCTCCATCAGCGAGCGGGTCACTACCGCCTGGGATAGCGCCCGTACCTTCCGTGGCTCCGACAAGCGGGGCGGTGCCAACGGCGCCCGCATCCGGCTGGCGCCACAGAAGGATTGGCCGGGCAACGAACCGGCGCGGCTGGCGAAGGTGCTGGCGGTCTATGACAAGCTGGCAGCCGAGTGTGGCGTCAGTGTCGCGGATCTCATCGTGCTGGGGGGCAACCTCGCCATCGAGCAGGCTGCGCAGGCCGCCGGGGTGACGGTGAGTGTGCCGTTTGCGCCGGGCCGGGGCGATGCCACTCAGGCCCAGACCGATGTGGCCTCGTTCGAGGTGCTGGAACCGTTGGCCGATGGCTTCCGTAACTGGCTCAAGCAGGACTATGTGGTGACGGCGGAGGAGCTGCTGCTGGATCGCGCCCAGCTGATGGGGCTCACCGCCTGCGAGATGACGGCGCTGGTCGGCGGGATGCGGGTGCTCGGCACCAACCACGGCGGTACCGGGCACGGAGTCTCTACCGATCGGGTCGGGGTGCTCAGCAACGACTTCTTCGTCAACCTGACCGACATGGGTTACCAGTGGCTGCCGAAATCGAACAATCTCTACGAGATCCGCGATCGCCGCAGCGGCACGCTGAAGTGGACGGCCACCCGAGTGGATCTGGTGTTCGGCTCCAACTCGGTGCTGCGTGCCTATGCCGAGGTCTATGCCCAGGATGACAACAGGGAGAAGTTTGTCTGTGACTTCATCACCGCCTGGAACAAGGTGATGAATGCGGATCGCTTCGATCTGTTGGGCTAGTCCCCGAGCCGTTTAGCTAGCTGCATCAGCCCCGTACACCCAAGGTGTGCGGGGCTTTTTACTGCCCGCTTTTTTGCATAACACCACAACCCGCCGCGCTGCGACACCCGCTGGCCGGTCGCGCAGGGCCGCTGGCATCCCCGTGCTTGGGCCAGCAGTATCATGTAACATGCTGATCCGCTGATGATGCCCGGCGGCCACCCATTGGCCGCTTATGTGCAATGAACAGCACAAGGACAGAAACAAAGAGACAAGGAGTCACCCATGCTGGAAATGCAGATCCAACCCCGCTTTCAAGAGACGGATGCCCTCGGCCATATCAACAATACGGTGCCGGCGGTCTGGTTCGAATCGGCGCGGGATCCCCTGTTCCGGATCTTCTCCCCCGAGCTGGATGTGCATAACTGGCATCTGATCATCGCGGGCTACACAGTGCAGTTCAAACGGGAGCTGTTTTACGGCCAGCCGGTCACCATCAAGACCGGTGTGCGCCGCATCGGCACCAGCTCCTTTACGGTCTGGCAGGAGGCCTGGCAGGGCGGCGAACTGGCCGTCACCGCCGAAACGACCCTGATCCATTTTGACTACCGGGCCCGCCAATCCCTGCCCCTGAGCGATGCTCACCGGGAAGGGCTGCGGGCCTGGCTGACAGAGAGTTAACCACGGGCCGGATGGCCCATCACAGGAGTGCTATGTACAACTCAATGCGCAACACAGCGATCGCGCTGACCCTGGGATTCTGCTCCCTCCCTTCTCTGGCCGCTTCTCTCGCCGAGCAGTTTACCCTGATGGAGAAGGGGGCCGAGAGCGCCCTCGATACCCGTCAATTCAGCCATGACGGCGTCGATATCAAGGCCTGGATCGATGGCGCCCCCGTCATCATCGCCGTGCCCATCATGAACGAGCTGGGCAAGCTGGAAGGGGAGAGCCGCTACTACTTCAAGGGCGGCAAGCTGTTCGGGGTCAAAGAGCCCGCCGCCCAGTTCGCCTTTGACGACAGCGGCAAGCTGACCCAATGGCTGGACGAGAAGGGCCAGCCCGCCGAGTTCGTCAGCAAAATGAGCATGCAGCAGCGTCAGGAGTGGCTCACCAAGCGGGCCGCCGAGCTGAGCAAGCTGTTTGTGGTGAGCGCGGCCGAGCAGAAGGCGGCCAAGGGCGGCGTCAAGCTGAAGGGGGCGGATCTCGCTCACTGGCTCTGCAACGGCAAACTGATGGCGCTTGCCCACGGCGACAAGGTGATCTTCGAGCAGGATAAGCTGAAGATTGGCGAGCAGGGGATAGAAGGGGAGGTCTCCCTGCGTCAGGATAAGGGGTGGCAGGAGCTGAGCCTCAAGTGCGAGGTGCAGGGCACTCAGGTAACCCGCCTCACCTGGCCGTCGCTGCCGGGTGCCAACAAGCCGCAATAAGCGTAGCAGCAAGGGGGCCCATCGCGAGCCCCCTTCTCATTCGGCTGGTGGCTCCCCCAGTTTGAGCCGGGTGAGCGCCTCGACCCGGCGCCACTGTCCGGGTTCGAACCAGCGGGCCAGCAGCTCTTGATGCTGTGCGGCCCGGGCCTCGTTCGGCAGTTGCCTGAGCTCGGCCAGAAAGCCGCTGAGCTGCTCGTCGAATCCCTGCCGGTTCTGCTCCAGCTGGCGCATCCGATCCACCGCTTCCGGCCCTCCCGTCTCCAGCAGCAGGGCATCCCGTTTGGCCGGGTCCATCTGCGCCAGCCCTTGCAACTCCTCAAGCAGGCGACTGTTGGCCTCCGCCTCGCGAAACCAGCCCGGCTGTTCCGCCAGCCAGAGATCCAGCTCGCTGGCCAACTGCAATTTCTCGCTCTCTCTCGCCTCTGCCAGTGCCCTGCGGCGCAGGGTCAGCTGCTCCATCAGTCGATCCTCGCCAAACAGCTGGGCCTGCTCGGCTGGGGTAAAGCTCTGCTGGCGCAGCTGCTCCCGCTCGTCAAACAGGATCTGCAGGCTGGTGAGGGAGATCTCGGTGGGCACCGTCAGGCTGCTCTGGGCGGAGACAAAGGTGCGATAGCGCGCTTGCAGCTCATCGGCGGCCTCCTGCTCGGGATCGTGCGGGTGGCTTTGGGCATGTTGGTTGGCTTGAGCGGATGATGGGCCTGCCGTCGGTGCAGCGGTCCAGAGCATCACCCCGCCAAGCAGCAGGGTGATGGCGCAGGGCACGGCGAGCAGGGTGGCTATCTTCATAGGCCCAACTCCTTGAGGCGGTTGGCGTGCTGGCGATAGAGGGTGACCGGATCGGTCTCGAACAGATGGTGGATGCCGAACGACTGGTTCACTTCGTCCAGGTGGTTCATCCGGTAGCCGGTGCCGATCACCTTGCCGAGGTGGCTGCTGCAGACCCCGACCAGCCCGTCATTGGGCTCCTTGAAGAAGGCGCCGGTCAGCGCCAGCGCAGGATCCACCGGATCCAGCAGATTGGTCAGGTTGCCGCGCCCGCTCCAGGAGAAGTAGTAGACGCCGTTGCTGGCCTGCAGCGGCCCCTCGCCGCAATACTGGCTGGGCAGCCCTTCCGGATAGCGCTGGTTGAACTGGCTGGCACCCTTGCTGGTGAGGGCATCGAGTGCGGCGATCGGATCTTGCGGCAGCGGGCTCCCGCCCGAGAGCAGTGAAATCATGCCGGAGAGGGCGTGGGCAGCGGCAGCAGCCAGTTTCTCGGCGGCAGAGCCGGGGGCGGCATTGGCCCGCACCAGATCGGCAATCTCGGAGCCGTAGTTGACCCCGCCGACGCTGGTGGCGGAGGCGACCAGATCGGGGGCGACCGAGGCGACATAGCGGATGGTGGGGCCGCCGTGGGAGTGGCCGATCAGGTTGACCTTCTCGGCGCCGGTGGCCGCCAGCAGCAGCTCGACCTGGGCGAGCAGTTGCTCCCCCCGTTGTTCCGAACTGGCGGTGGCCGACACCTGCGCCACGTAGACGTTGGCACCATCCCGGCTCAGGGCTTGTGGAATGCCGTAGAAGTAATCGACCCCGAGCAGCTTGTCGAAGCCGAACAGGCCGTGCACCAGCACTATGGGGTAGCGGGTCTGGGTATATCCGCTGGCGTGTGCCAGCATGGGCAGGGTGCAGAGCAGCACCAGAAGCCATCTCTTCATCATCAGCATCCTTGTTGATTCGTGAGGAACAGATTGTGTGGCGTACTCCATGTTCGCCGGTGCCAGTATGGTGGCTGCTGACGGGAGAGGTTGTGAGGGGGATCGCAACTCAGGATTCAAAAGAGATTGTTGCTGGCCTGACCTAGCCTGGGCGCGGGCGGGGAGGCTGAGCTCCCCGCCCAGCGGCTTATTGCCACTCCACCAAGTGATACTGCTTCTTGCCCCGGCGCAGCAACAGGTAGCGACCAAACAGTCGATCATTGGCACTCAGCTGCTCATCCTGCCTGATGGCGCCATTGAGGCTGATGGCTCCCGCCGCCAGCAGTTCACGGGCGATGCGTCTGGAGTTCGCCAGACCGCAGCTGACCAGCAGGCTGACCAGATCAGTCTCGCCACTGACGGTACTGCTCGGCATGCCGTCCTGCGCCAGCTGGGCCAGATCGCTCTCGCCGAGGCGGGTCACGTCGCCGCTAAACAGCAACTCGCTGATGCGCTGCACCGCCGCCAGCGCCGCCTTGCCGTGCACCAGCTCGGTCAGCTCGTCGGCCAGCACCAGCTGGGCCTGCTTGCGCCCCTGCCGCTCGGCATCCTCCGCCTCCAGTGCATCAATCTCGCTTAGCGACATAAAGCTGTAGTAGCGCAGGAAGCGGTAGACATCCTCATCCGCGGTGCCGAGCCAGAACTGGTAGAAGGCGTAAGGGGAGGTGAGCGCCGGATCGAGCCAGACCGCGCCCCCCTCGGTCTTGCCGAACTTGGTGCCGTCTGCCTTGGTGATAAGGGGCAGGGTCATGCCGTGTACCTGCGCCTGATGGAGGCGACGGGTCAGATCCATGCCGCTGGTGATATTGCCCCACTGGTCGTTGCCGCCAATCTGCAGGGTGCAGCCGAGCCGCTGGTGCAGCACTGCAAAATCGTAGGATTGCAGCAGAGCGTAGGAGAACTCGGTGAACGAGATGCCCTGATCCGGACGGGCCAGCCGCTGGCGCACCGATTCCCGCGCCAGCATGGCATTGACCGAGAAGTGCTTGCCGATATCCCGCAGAAAGTCGAGGGCGGACATCTGACCCATCCAGTCGCCATTGTTGACCAGTTGCGGGGCCGACAGGCCCTCATCGGCGGGCAGCAGCGCCCTGATTTGGGCTGACAGGCTGGCGACCCAACCCTGTACCGTGTCGGCACTGTTGAGGCTGCGCTCGGTCGCCTTGAAGCTGGGATCGCCGATAAGACCGGTCGCCCCGCCCACCAGTGCCACCGGGGTGTGGCCCGCCAGCTGGAAGCGGCGCAGCATCAACAGTGGCACCAGATGACCGATATGCAGGCTGCCAGCGGTGGGATCGAACCCGCAATAGACGGTGCGCGGGGTGGCAAGATGATCGGCCAGGGCCGCCGGGTCGGAATTCTGGGCCACAAGGCCGCGCTCGGTCAGCTCATCGAGCAGGTGGGGGTTGATCATGGGAGCTCCAACAGCAGGGGGAAAAGCCGTCATCCTCGCCGTTCTGGCCGGTGGCGGATATGTCCCCTTAGGGACAGTTTTGCCACTCTCGTGCTAACATTCAGCCATAGCGGGGAATCGCTCCCCGTCACCGGAAACGTGCCACCATGACCCAGCCATTCACCACAGATGCCTTGACCCGCAGCATGACCGGGGTGGTCGATGCCCTGCACAGCAGCGCCTTTCCGGCGGCGCTGGTGCGGCTGATCCAGCAACAGGTGGCATTTGATTGCGCCCTGCTGCTCGGGGTGGGGCAGCGCCCCGTCTACCTCTACGACAACCTCAATCATCAGCGGGCTCTGCTCTTTGATCGCTACCTCACCAGCCACTTCAGTCAGGATCCCTTTATGCAGGCGCTGGAGCAGGGCTTGCCTGCCGGCGTCTGGACGCTGGCGCAGGTCTCCCAAGGGCGGCTCGATCCCGAATATCGCCACCACTTCTATCAGGCCACCGGCTGGCAGGAGGAGGTGGGGCTGATCCTGCCGGTGCGGGACGGACTGACGCTGATGCTGTTTCTCGGGCGACTCGACAAGCGCAGTACCCTCAGCCGTGACGAGCTGGTAAGGCTGGAGCAGCTGTTCCCGCTGGTACATTCGCTCTGTCGTCAGCAGTGGCGGCAGAGCCAGCCGCTGTTGGCCCAGAGCACTGCGCTGCCAGACAGCGCCAGCCTCCGGAGTGCGGTGGAGCAGGCGATGGCGAGTGTGGGGGGGGATCGGCTCACCCGGCGCGAGCGGCAGGTGGCGGAGTTGTTGCTGCAGGGGCTGGATACGGAGGCGATTGCTGCAGAACTCGGGATTGGCAGCGGTACGGTGAAGAATCACCGCAAGCATCTCTATGGCAAGCTGCGGCTCGGCTCGCGGGCCGAGCTGTTCAATCTCTTTCTGAACCACCTCATTACGGCGCCGATGGAGGCATCCCCCGTTTCATCGATGGGAGATACAACGAGCCCACCATAGGGCGGGCTGGGGTTACTCGAGGCGCGGGATGGGGGGATTGGTTTCGGGCAGGATACTGAGCAACTGGTAGCGCTTCACCAGCTGCTTGTATTCATCCCCCTGTCTGACCTTGTCCAGCGCCTGTTGCAGGCGGGTAACCTGTTGTTTGTCTGCCCTCAGGTTGAAGGCGAAGCAGTTGTCCTGCTCTTCAAGAATCGCGACGGTGACAAAATCCTCGCTGGGGAAACCCAGCTCCTTGGCCTGATGGCGCAACATCACCTCGTTGCCCGCCACCAGATCGGTGCGTGCCATGATGAGCTGGCGCACCACCTGCTCCATGCGCTCCACCGACATCATATTGCCCGGGCTGATCCCGCGGTTGAGCAGCAACTGCTCCCCTACATCCGCCTGCATCACGCCGATCTGCAGTTTGGCGAGATCCGCTTTGCTGGCCACTTTGGGGGCATCCTGCTTGCGGCCGACCAGCGCGACCCTGGAGTGGCTGATGGGGCAGACCCAGAGGAAGTGGGGATCCCGCTCCTTGGTGTGCGCCGTGGTAAAGAGCACGGCCTCTTGCTGCTGGGTCAGCAGATACCAGCCGCGGGCCCAGGGCAGAAAGTGGATGGGTTGCTCCGGCTCCCCCATTTCGCGCCACATCAGGCGCAGCAACTCGACCGCCAACCCCACAGGCTGACCATTTTTATCCTGGCCATTGAGTGGCATGTTCTGCTCCGAATAGTAGATAAGTGCCGGAGCAGGGAGCGCGATAAACAGGGCGAGAGAAGCGAGAGCAGGGAGCAGACGACGCATGATGCACTCCTTGTGCGGGTAGTTACCTAACAGTCTATGTGGCCTTTTCCATAACGTCATGATCCGGTAGCGGGATAAAAAACAGGCCACCTTGCGGTGGCCTGTCGGTTTATTTGAGCAGGGCTTCCATCTCCGCCTCTGCCTTGGCGCGAGCCTTGGCTTCCGCCGCTCTGGCGGCATCGGCGACGCTCTCTCCGGCCGTATGGGATACGGCACTGACGGCCTGTTTGGCAGGAACGGCAACAGCCTTGGTGGCTTCTTGCGTCGCGGTCGCTGCGGCACTACTGACGGCCTGTTTGGCAGGCGCGGCAACGGCTTTGGTGGCTTCTTGCGTCGCGGTCGCAGCGTCGCTGCTGACGACTTGCTTGGCTGGAGCGGCTACGGCCTTGGTGGCTTCTTGGGTCGCGGTCGCAGCGGCGCTACTGACGACTTGCTTGGCTGGAGCGGCTACGGCCTTGGTCGCTTCTTGCGTCACGGTGGCGGCAGTGCTGCTGACGGCCTGTTTGGCGGGAGCGGCAACGGCCTTGGTAGCTTCTTGCGCCGCGGTCGCAGTGGCGCTGCTGACAGCCTGTTTGGCAGGAGCGGTAACGGCCTTGGTGGCCTCTTGCGTCACGGTGGCGGTGGTGCTGCTCACCGCCTGTTTGGCGGGGGCAGTGACTGCGGTGGTTGCAGTGCGGGTAAGTGCGGTCGTGCTTTGGCTCACCGCTTGAGTTGCCTGTCCTGTGACGTTGGCGGCTGCGCCGCTGATGGCCTGGCTGGCGCTGTTGGTCAGCGAGCCGGTGACGCCGCTGGTCACTGTGCCCAGCGCGCTGCCAAGGGAGAAGGGGGAGGCGCCACTCTGACTGGTCGCCGCCCCTGTCAGGGCATTGGCCGCCGAGGTGAGCTGGCTGGTGGGGGTCTGCCAGCCCTGCATGGCGGTTGGCCATGTCGGTGCCGTGCCCGCCAGATTTTCGCCGAAGGTCAGGGTGGTGCCATCCCCTTTTTGCAGCAATACAGACATCTGGTTGGTTTGCGAGTTCCACACCATCCCCGCCTGCTTGGCGATATCCGGCACCGGCGCATACTCGGAGACCACATAGAAAAGCGGCCCCTCCTGCTGTAACTTGTCGGCAGTCTTGAGCAACTGCATGGTGCTGTCGTAGTTGGGGCCAAGGATGGCGGTCATCCGATCCTTGATCAGGGGTTGTTCGAACAGATTGACCTCATTCGGGTCAAAGCCGACCAGCGGCTTGAGCAGGGCCCACATCAGCTGGCTGGTGGGGCTCATCATCAGCAATGGGGCAACGCAGGCGGACAACATCAGGCTCAGGCAGGCCGCCTGAAGCAACGGCATGATACGCATTGGGATAATATCCAAATAACGATTTGATAAGTAAGGTTATATTTTGTCAGGACGTGACAAATTCACCGGAAGTTTGCGGGTGGCAGCGAGAGACTGCCCGCAGGCGCTGGCAGGCTACCATATTGGTTCCACAATGCCAGCAGGCCGTATGATTGTCAGTCAAGTAAACCCCGGCGCTGGTCGATTCTTCGAGAGTGCCCCGCATCGAAACAGGATCCATCCCATGAGAAATTTACTGCTCTGCCTGCAGGCCTCCCTCTGGCTTGCCCCCGCCCTGGCTGCGTCCAAAACCACAGTGGTGGGCGAGTCTGCCAGTCCCGAGCTGGTGCTGCCGCTGGGTTCGCTGCCCGAGCGGGTCTGCTGGTTTGCGGATCAGAAATATTCCGAAGGGGCCCGCATTCTGCAGGGTGATATCTGGCTGGAGTGCGGCCCGCTCAACGATCTCGAGAGCAATGGCCCGCTGGCATGGCGCTCTCCTGCGGTGGTGTTGCCTGCCACCCGGGGTGCAAAAGATCAGAAGACGATTTCCGTGGGTCAGTGAGGCTTTTCTTGATCCAGCTAAAGACATGGACGTGATCCCTGTCGCATAATGCAGCTCCTTTCTTCTCTTGGCTGGAACCTAAGAAATGGCTCGTCGCTCTTCCAATGCACAACGTCGTCGCAGTAGCTGGTGGTACAAACGCTTGTTGGCAAGGGAGCGGGAAGAGCGTGAAGCACGTTCCGTAAGAGATTGATACTGTATTGAAAAGACGGAGCCTCGGGCTCCGTTTTGTATTTATCACCAGCTCGGCGGTACTCTTCCAATGTACAGCCTGGTTGCTGTAACGGGTGGTTCAAACCCTTGTTGGCAAGGGAGCGGGAAGAACGTGAAGCACGTTCCGTAAGAGATTGATACTGCATTGAAAAACGGAGCCTCGGGCTCCGTTTTTGCGTTTATTACTCTTAGCATCATGACAACGGGGGCCATCAGGCCCCCGTTTTGCGTTTGCAGATGTTGCCTGCTTGCGACTTAGCGCTGCAAGGCGGCCAGTGCCAGTTCGACCCGTTTGGCGTAATCGGGGTCGGCTTGCTCGAAGTGCTTGAGCTGGGCCGCGACGATGGCGTCATCCTCCACATTGATGAGGGAGCGGGCCAGGTTGGCGGCGAGCCGTGAACGCTGCCCCTCGTCCATGATCCGGAACAGGTTGCCCGGCTGGCTGTAGTAGTCGCTGTCGTAGTCACGGAAGTCGTAGTGCAGGGCAGCCCCTTCCAGACTCAGCGCTGGTTCGTGTTGCTCGCTCGGCTGCTGGGTACCGAAACGGTTTGGCTGATAGTTGGGGCTGGCGCCGCCATTGCTGTCTGCCCGCATGGCACCGTCACGATGGGCGCCGTGATGGAACGGGCAGCGTGGGGCGTTGACCGGCAGCAGGCCGTGGTTGACGCCGAGGCGATAGCGCTGGGTGTCGCCGTAGGAGAAGAGTCGCCCTTGCAACATGCGATCCGGCGAGAAGCCGATCCCGGGCACCACGTTGGCCGGGGTAAAGGCGGCCTGCTCCACATGGGTGAAGTAGTTGTCCGGGTTCTGGTTGAGCTCCAGCACGCCCACCGGGATTAGCGGGTAGTCGCTGTGCGGCCACACCTTGGTGAGGTCGAACGGGTGGATGTTGTAAGTCTGGGCTTCGGCCTCCGGCATCACCTGCACATAGACCTTCCAGCGCGGGAAGTTGCCCCGCTCGATGGCGTTGAACAGGTCCGCCTGACTGGTCTCCCGATCCTGCCCGACGGCGGTGGCGGCCTCTTCATCGGTGTAGAAGCTGTGGCCCTGCTCGGTCTTGAAGTGGAACTTGACCCAGAAGCGCTCATTGGCATCGTTGATAAAGCTGAAGGTGTGGCTGCCGTAGCCGTTCATCTCCCGCAGGCTCTTGGGGATGCCGCGATCGCTGAACAGTATGGTGACCTGATGCAGGGATTCCGGATGGCGTGACCAGAAGTCCCAGGCGGCGGTGGCGCTGCGCAGGTTGGTGCGCGGATCCCGCTTCTGGGTGTGGATGAAGTCAGGGAATTTCAGCGGATCGCGGATGAAAAAGACCGGGGTGTTGTTGCCCACCAGATCCCAGTTGCCCTGTTCGGTATAGAACTTGAGGGCGAAGCCGCGCACATCGCGTTCGGCATCGGCGGCGCCCTTCTCACCGGCCACGGTGGAGAAGCGCAGGAATACAGGCGTCTGCTTGCCGATGGCGCTGAACAGATCGGCCTTGCTGAACTGGCTGATGTCGTGGGTCACGGTAAAGGTGCCGTAGGCGCCCGAGCCCTTAGCGTGAACCACCCGCTCGGGAATGCGCTCGCGGTCGAAGTGGGCGAGTTTCTCCATCAACCAGATATCTTGCATCAGGATGGGGCCGCGCGGGCCGGCGGTGAGGCTGTTGTTGTTGTCGACGACGGGGGCGCCGTTGGCGCTGTGCAGGGTCTTGTCAGTCATGGCTTCTCTCCTTGTTGATATGGGGTCAGCCTACGGATCTGCGCCGTGCTCGGCCAATGGGCCTTGCCTCGCCCTTTGATAGGCAAGACAAATGGGTGCAGGTGGGGGATGTGTAACCGCGCCGGATATTGCATGATGGAGGTTTCGAGAAGGAGCCTCATATGCAGATTACTATCCGTCATGCCGAACCCGCCGATGCCGCCGCCTTGCAGGATCTTTACGCCATGCCTAATGCCCAGGCGGGCACCTTGCAACTGCCTTTTCCGACCTTGGGGCTGTGGCAACAGCGGCTGGAACAGAGCGGTGTGGTGGCATTGGTGGCCGAAGTAGAGGGGCTGCTGGTAGGCCAGCTCTCGCTGCTGGTTGAGCCCAATCCCAGACGCAAGCATGTGGCCGGTATCGGCATGGGGGTGAGGGATGACTGGGCTGGCAAGGGGGTTGGCTCTACCCTGATGGCCGCGGCGCTGGATCTGGCCGATAACTGGCTCAACCTGCACCGGATTGAGCTGACCGTCTATACCGACAATGAGGCCGCACAGGCGCTTTATCGCAAGTTCGGTTTTACCGAGGAGGGGCGAGCCCGTGACTATGCCTTCCGCCAGGGGCGTTATGTGGATGCGCTCTATATGGCCAGAGTCGCGGGGGGCGCCAGTCGCTAACAGCATGGTCGATTATCAGGCCAGATTGCGCCCGGTGATCCGGGCGCTGGAGCAGAATCCCGATCTCTCCATCGAAACGCTGGCAAGCAGTGCCTGCTTGTCTTTCTACCATTTTCACCGGGTGTTTACGGCTGTGGCGGGGGAGACGCCCGGGGAGATGTGTCGTCGTCTGCGCATCCAGCGGGCTGCTTGGCAGCTCTGCTATACAGATGCCAGTGTCACGGCCATTGCGTTGGGGGCGGGGCTCGCCAGCTCCCAGGCGTTTGCCAAGGTATTTCGCCGTTACTATGGTTGCACGCCGGGAGAGTTTCGCCGCGACAAGAGCAAGAATGGACACTTGATGAGCAAGGATGGACACGCACTTGTGCAGCCTAATCCTTATGCTGAGGGTCACTCATCAGCAAGGAGCAATACCATGAAAACCACCGAGATGGACGCCCGCACTCTGGCCTATATGCGTGTCACCGGCCCCTATGGCGAGGGGTATGACCCCGTCTGCAGCCAGCTGCATCAGTGGGCCAGCTCCCGCGGTCTGGAAGGTGGGGAGTGGATCTTCATCTATCACGATAACCCCGAGGTGACTCCGCCAGCCCAGTGTCGCACTGACATCGGGGTGACGGTGCCTGCGGGGACGGTGGGGATGGGTGCGGTCGAGATCCAGATTATTCCCGCCGGTCGTTACGCCCAGTCCCGTTATCTTATTACCGACCGCAGTCAGTATGGCCCTCGTTGGCAGGAGCATATCGGCGACATCGTTGCTGCCGGGCTGGAGTTTGGCAATGGTCCCTGCTTCGAGCTTTATCACAGCATGAGCGATGATCCGGTGCAGGACGATGTCAGCTTTTGCTCCAGTCTCAAGGGGTAGGGCGCAGAAGGGGAAGCTGAGCGGTACATCATGTCGCGCAGAAACGAGAGAGCCGGACAGTGTCCGGCTCTTGTGCATCTGGCGGATGGGGCGGCGGTTAGCGCTGGAACCCCTTCTGGGCGAACTTGGGTCTGGCATTCATGATCTGCTCCACCTGCTCGTCGCTCATCTTGCCGCGCGACAGTCCCAGCACCTTGTAGGTGAGCAGCGGTCGGGCGGGCAGGGCGATCATCAGGGCGCGGATCTGGTTCTCGTCCTCTTTCTCGCGCGTCGGTTTGCCGTAGGCGTAAGTGAGGACGCCGGCATCCATCAGGTTTTTGACGGCGGGCTCGGTGATCGGCAAGTTTATGACGCTTTTACGCTGCAGCACGAACTCGCGCAGTACCGCCTTCTCGTTGAAGTCGAGGAAGCCGATCATCTGGGCCAGCTGGTCCTGCTGACGGCGCGCCTGCCACTCTTCGCACGCCCACTCCCAGGCAATCAGGAAGCCCTGACTGCAGAAGTAGGAGATGGCGATCAGCATGCCGACTCCCAGCCAGGCAGCATGATCCGCAGCCCACTGGCTGACGGCCCCTTTCATCAGCCCGGCCGGAAACAGCAGAATGATGCTGCAGCAGAGCAACAACCAGACCATCAGCCAATTGAGGCGGTTCAGTTGATAGAAATGTTGGATCCACCGTTTCATTGTTCATCCTTCCCAAACTGTTGTGGATAGTGAACTACCTACAGCAATCGGTGTGCCAACAGCGCAATGGCGGTGGGGAGGGGAGGCTGGCGAGGTTACATTCCCTTACAACTTATTGAATGAGTTGTCATTAATTTGCCTTGTGAGGCGGCGGTCGAGTTGCTAAAACGTCCCCTCAGTCATTGGGGAGTAGCAACCCGCCCGCATTCCGGGCCGGGCCCATGTCAACACTCTTGGATCCTCGTATCCATGGCATGGGCGGCGATAGGCACTATCGCTCTGCAAGACCTTTGGCCTCGATATGCACGCCAGCCGGGCGAGCCATATCGGGTCCATCGGTTATTCTGCTCGCCTGGCGGTATCTATTATGTTGATTACCCTGCTGTTATTTCTCGTCTCTGCGGTCACGATCTACCTTGCCTGCGAATACTTCGTCAACGGCATCGAGTGGACCGGCCACCACTTCAAACTCTCCCAAAGCGCCACCGGTTCCCTGCTGGCAGCATTGGGTACGGCCCTGCCCGAATGCATCGTTACCCTCACCGCCCTGCTGATGGGCAACACGACCGCCCAGCAAGAGATCGGCATCGGTGCCGCCCTTGGCGGGCCGCTGGTGCTGGCTACCATAGGCTATGCAGCGGTCGGTGTTACCCTGCTGCTTTGCATGGGGCGTACCGAGCGCGCCATCGATGGTGAGGTGCAACGGGAGATTGGCCGGGATCAGCTCTGGTTTATCGGGATCTTTCTGGTGGCGACCGTGCTGGGTCTGGTCGCCTTTACCGGCAAGAGCTGGCTGGCCCCGCTCTTCCTGCTGGTCTACCTCGTCTATGTAAGGCGCGAGCTGAAACAGAGTGACAGTCACGAGGTCGAATTGCCGGAGCCCCTCAAGCTGGCCCCAAATACCGGGATCCCGCCTCTTGGCAAGGTGCTGTTGCAGACGCTGGTGGCGCTGGTGGTGGTAGCGCTGGCGGCCCAGCTGTTTGTCCATCAGCTGGAGAGCGTGGGCGAACTGTTTGGCCTCTCGCCGGTGCTGGCGGCCCTGCTGTTGAGTCCGGTGGCGACCGAGATGCCGGAGCTGATGAACGTGCTGATCTGGGTGCGGCAGGGCAAGAACCGGCTGGCGCTTGCCAATATCTCCGGGGCCATGATGATCCAGGGCTCTATTCCCAAGGCGTTCTGTTTGCTGTTTACCCCATGGCTGCTGGATGGCGCCATGATGGCCTCCTCGCTGGTGACGCTGCTGGCGGTCGGTTTGCTCTGGTGGGGGTTCCGAAAGGGGGCGATGACTGCCGGACGGCTGGCGCTGGTCAGCCTGCTCTATCTCGGTTTCTGCGGCTGGCTGCTGGTGAGCTGAAACGGGCTGCGCGGATATGAAAAAGCCCCCTTGGGTCAGGGGGCTTTGCTGTCGCGGTTGGTCGCGGCGCTTACAGCGCGGCGATCTCGGCCTGCTGGGCTTCCAGCTTGGTCAGCTGGAGACGGTAATCTTCCAGCTTCTCGCGCTCTTTGGCGATGACCGCTTCCGGCGCCTTGGCAACGAAGGCTTCGTTACCGAGTTTGCCTTCGATACGACCGCACTCACCCACCAGACGGGCAACCTCTTTGGCCAGACGGGCCAGCTCGGCGTCCTTGTCGATGAGACCGGCCATCGGGATCATCAGCTCGGTAGCGCCGATCAGCTTCTTCACTGACAGGGGAGCCACTTCACCGTCTGCCAGTACGCGGATGGATTCCAGACGGGCCAGCGACTTGAGGAAGGCCTCGTTGTCAGCAGCGCGCTGGGCATCCTTGGCATCGCACTTGAGCAGCACGTTCAGGGCCACGCTCGGGGCCACGTTCATCTCGGCGCGGATGTTGCGGATGCCGACGATAAACTCCTTCACCCACTCCTGATCCGCCATCGCGGCTTCGTCCACCTTGGCGGCGTCGAACTCCGGGAAGGTCTGAATCATGATGGTGTCGGCGTGTACGCCAGCCAGCGGGGCGACCGATTTCCAGATGGTCTCGGTGATGAACGGGATGATCGGGTGTGCCAGGCGCAGCAGGGTCTCGAGGACGCTGACGAGCGTGTGACGGGCAGCGCGCTGCTCGGCCTCGGAACCCTTGCCCAGTACCGGCTTGGTCAGCTCCAGATACCAGTCACAGAACTGGTTCCAGATAAATTCGTACAGCACGCCCGCCGCGATATCGAAGCGATAGGTATCGAGCGCGGTGCGGAAGTCACGAATGGCCACTTGCAGCTGGGACTGGATCCAGCGATCCGCCAGACTGAACTGCATCTCGCCGCCATTGCCTTGCGAAGAGAAGCCACAATCCTGATCTTCGGTGTTCATCAGCACATAGCGGGAGGCGTTCCACAACTTGTTGCAGAAGTTGTTGTAGCCGTCCAGGCGCTTCATGTCCCAGTTGATGTCACGACCGGTAGAGGCCAGCGCTGCCAGCGTGAAGCGCAGGGCGTCGGTACCGTGTGCCTCGATCCCTTCCGGGAACTGCTTGGCGGTACGCTTGCCGATCTTCTCGGCCATCTGCGGCTGCATCATGTTGCCGGTGCGCTTCTCCAGCAGATCTTCCAGCGAGATGCCGTCGATCATGTCGAGGGGATCCAGCACGTTGCCCTTGGACTTGGACATCTTCTGGCCTTCTTCGTCACGGATCAGGCCAGTGATGTAGACGGTCTTGAACGGGACTTGCGGCTGGCCGTTTTCGTCCTTGATGAAGTGCATGGTCATCATGATCATCCGGGCAATCCAGAAGAAGATGATGTCGAAGCCGCTCATCAGCACGTCGGTCGGGTGGAAGGTCTTGAGTGCCTCGGTGTTGTTCGGCCAGCCCAGGGTGGAGAAGGTCCACAGGGCGGAGCTGAACCAGGTGTCGAGCACGTCTTCGTCCTGACGCAGGGTGGTCACGGACGGGATGCTGTGCTTGGCACGCACTTCCGCCTCGTCACGGCCCACGTAGACATTGCCGGCGTCGTCATACCATGCCGGGATGCGGTGACCCCACCACAGCTGACGGGAGACGCACCAGTCCTGAATGTCGCGCATCCAGGAGAAGTACATGTTTTCGTACTGTTTCGGTACGAACTGGATGCGACCATCTTCCACCGCTTCGATGGCGGTCTTGGCCATCGGGGCGACGCGCACGTACCACTGGTCGGTCAGCATCGGCTCGATGGGCACGCCACCGCGATCGCCGTAAGGCTGTTGCAGCACGTGATCCTTGATCTCGTCCAGCAGACCCAGCTCTTCCAGCTTGGCCAGAATCGCCTTGCGGGCAGCGAAGCGCTCCAGACCGGCGAACTCGGCCGGCAGGGCGGCGTCGTAGGCGGTGCAGGGGTTGCCGTTGGTATCGACCACTTCGGCCTCGGCACGCACGTGGGCGTCCAGGGTGAAGATGTTGATCATCGGCAGGCTATGGCGCTTGCCCACTTCGTTATCGTTGAAGTCGTGAGCCGGGGTGATCTTCACGCAACCGGTGCCCTTCTCCATGTCGGCGTGTTCATCGGCGACGATGGGGATCAGACGGTTCACCAGCGGCAGCAGGATGTGCTGGCCGATCAGCGCCTTGTAGCGCGGGTCTTCCGGGTTCACGGCCACGGCGGTATCGCCCAGCATGGTCTCCGGACGGGTGGTGGCGACGATCAGGTAATCCTTGCCTTCGGCGGTCTTGGCGCCGTTGGCCAGCGGATAGCGCAGGTGCCACATGTGGCCCTTGATCTCGCGGTTTTCCACTTCCAGATCAGAAATGGCAGTGTTGAGTTTCGGATCCCAGTTCACCAGACGCTTGCCGCGGTACATCAGGCCATCTTCGTAGAGACGGACGAACACTTCCTGCACGGCGGCGGAGAGACCCTCATCCATGGTGAAGCGCTCGCGCTCCCAATCCACGGAGTCGCCCAGACGGCGCATCTGGCGGGTGATGGTGCCACCGGACTCCTCCTTCCACTGCCAAATCTTGTCGATGAAGGCATCACGGCCGTAATCGTGGCGAGTCTTGCCCTCTTCTGCTGCGATCTTGCGCTCAACCACCATCTGGGTGGCGATACCGGCGTGGTCGGTACCTGCCTGCCACAGGGTGTTTTTGCCCTGCATGCGGTTGTAGCGGATCAGGGTATCCATCAGGGTTTGCTGGAAGGCGTGACCCATGTGCAGGCTGCCGGTGACGTTCGGCGGCGGGATCATGATGCAGAAGGAGTCTTTGCTGGTGTCGCCGTGGGGCTTGAAGTAACCCTGGGCTTCCCAGTGCTGATAGAGCGCCTGTTCGATGGCGTTGTGATTAAAAGTCTTTTCCATGGTCTCGCCGTAATCTGGATGGATGGAGTCTGGTGTTGATTCTTTATGGATCAATTGGTTGCAGTCAGGGCTGCGCCGGATCCGGTGCGGCAAGGACGGGCTGATCCCTCATTTCGAGGGTATGGCCTGCCTGGCGATAGTGCTTGTAGCGCTCGCGGGCTTGCTGCTTTTGTGTTTCATCAGTGGGGACAAAATCTACCACTTGAGCGAAGTGTCCTGCAAACAAAGGTGTCGCAGTGGCCAGATTGATGAGGCGGGCGTAGCGCCGTTTCGGCGGCTGATAGCCGATCTCCACCGGGGCCATGCCGCTCTCCCCTTGCAGCTGGTGCGGCACGAAGCGCTCCGGCGGCAGTTGCCACAACAGCTCGTCGAGGCGCAGGGCCTGCGCCTCATCGTCGCAAAACAGGTAGATATGGCCCGCGCCCCACGACTCGGCCGCAAGAGTGCAGGCCAGTCGCTCGACCGCAGAAGCCTGCGCGTCATCCTGTTCGCTCATCAGGTAAAAGGTCACTTGGCTCATCAGGTTGATCCCGTTTTGCGGTGACGGACTATTGACCGCCTCATGAGGCTGACGGGGCGTTTCCCGTCCGCAGCTCACTGATTCAAGAATGAAACAAGGAAGAGGCGGGCCTCTTCCTTGTGGTTCAGGGTAACGCCAACCCTTCCGATGCAGCCATCGGCAGGGGCCGGAGAGTTACTCTTTCTCTTCGATATCCACGCCAGCCCGGTTCAGCAGGAACTGGGTCAGCAGGGGTACCGGACGACCGGTAGAGCCTTTGTCCTTGCCACTCTTCCAGGCAGTCCCGGCGATATCCAGGTGTGCCCAGTTGTACTTCTTGGTGAAGCGTGACAGGAAGGCCGCCGCGGTGATGGTGCCGGCCGGACGACCGCCGATGTTGGCCATGTCGGCGAACGGGCTGTCGATCTGCTCCTGATACTCGTCAAACAGCGGCAGACGCCAAGCGCGATCACCCGCCTGCTCGGAGGCGTTGAGCAGCTCGTGGGCCAGCGGGTTGTGGTTGGCCAGCAGACCCGAGGTGTGGTGGCCCAGCGCGATGACGCAGGCACCGGTCAGGGTCGCCACGTCGATCACGGTTTCCGGATCGAAGCGGTCCACATAGGTCAGTGCATCACACAGCACCAGACGACCTTCCGCATCGGTGTTGAGCACTTCGATGGTCTGGCCGGACATGGAGGTGAGGATGTCACCCGGGCGATAGGCGTTGCCACCCGGCATATTCTCGCAGCCTGCCAGCACGCCGATGACGTTGATCGGCAGTTGCAGCTGGGCCAGCGCATGCATGGTACCGAGCACGGAGGCAGCGCCGCCCATGTCGTACTTCATCTCGTCCATGCCGTCGGCCGGCTTGATGGAGATGCCGCCGGAGTCAAAGGTCAGACCCTTGCCGACCAGCACGATGGGCTTGGCATCCGGATGACCCTTGTATTCGATGATGGCCATCATGGCTTCGTTGTCGGAGCCGCGAGCCACGGCCAGATAGGAGTTCATGCCGAGTTCGGCCATCTCCTGCTCGCCCACCACCTTGGTGGTGATGTTGTCGAAGGCGTCGGCCAGACGACGGGCCTGGGAGGCGAGATAGGCCGGGTTGCAGACGTTGGGCGGCATGTTCGCCACGTCGCGGCAGACCCGCACACCCTTGGCCACGGCCAGACCGTGAGCGATGGCTTTTTCACCAATGGTCAGTTCCCGACGCGTCGGCACGTTGAACACCAGCTTGCGCAGCGGGCGACGTGGTTCGGCCTTGTTGGTCTTGAACTGATCAAAGCTGTAGAGGCCCGCCTTGGTGGTTTCTACCGCCTGGCGCACCTTCCAATAGGTATCCCGACCCTTGACGTGCAGCTCGGTCAGGAAGCAGACCGCTTCCATGGAGCCGGTTTCGTTCAGGGTGGTGATGGTCTTGTTGATGATCTGCTTGTACTGGCGTTCGTCGAGTTCCCGCTCCTTGCCGCATCCGACCAGCAGTACGCGCTCGCTGAGCACGCCCGGTACTTGATGCAGCAGCAGCATCTGGCCTGGTTTCCCTTCCAGGTCGCCACGGCGCAGCAGCGAACTGATATAGCCATCGCTGATCTTGTCCAGTTGTTCGGCAACCGGAGAGAGGCGACGAGGCTCAAATACGCCGACTACGACGCAGGCGCTACGTTGCTTCTCTGGACTGCCACTCTTTACACTGAACTCCATGGAATCTCCTACATCCTAAAGACAAAAGGCACCTTTTATTGAATAATGCGGTGCTTGTTGGGGTATCAGAGGCGGAGCGAACAGCCACAGGCTCCGCAGTTCAAACTGGTAAAAATCCAATATACGGCCCTATTTTTCAGGCATTCGACTAAAAACACAAGTTTACTTGGGAATGACTGTGATCGTTTTCCGATATTTGTTCAGGGAAACCCTGAAAACCCAGCTGGCAGTGTTATTCGTATTGCTGCTTATCTTTGTCAGCCAACAATTTATCAAGATCATCGGTGACGCCGCCGATGGCGAGGTGCCGACACGTCTGGTCTCCACCCTGCTGCTGCTCAACTTGCCCAATATGGCGTTGTTGATGCTGCCTATCAGTCTCTTTTTAGCCATTTTATTTGCCCATGGTCGCCTCTACGCCGAAAGCGAGATGACGGTGATGCATGCGGTCGGCTTCAGCCACCGTTTCGTGATGCGCAGCGCCATGTTGCTGGCCTTGCTGACGGCGGTGGTCGCGGCGTTCAACACCGGCTGGATCGCCCCGCAGGCCAAGGAGCGCGAGTATCAGGTGATCGACGAGTTCAAGTCGGATCCGGGTATCTCCTTCCTGCAGGCGGGCCGCTTTATGGAGCTCGATAAAGGGCGCCTGGTTGCCTATATCCAGGATTTGAACGACAACGGCTCAAAACTGCAAAAGATCTTCGTGTTGCAGCGGGCGGAGGGGAATAATCCTCCCTCGGTGGTGGTGGCGAGCGAAGGGGTGGTGACGGTCGATGAGAACGGCCTGCAGTGGCTGACCCTGATGGATGGCTCCCGCTACGAGGGGAACTTCTCCGGCAAGCAGTTCCAGATCTCCGATTTTCGCGAATATGGTCTGGTGATCCGCCAGCAAGAGATGGAGCGTTCCAACCGCAAGGCAGCGGCCAAGCCGACCATGGAACTGTTCGGTACCCAGGACAACGCCATGATGGCGGAATTGCAGTGGCGTATCTCGCTGCCCCTCTCCATTCCGGTGCTGACCCTGCTGGTGGTACCGCTGGCGCGGGTCAATCCCCGTCAGGGGCGCTACGCCAAGCTGCTGCCGGCCATCATGCTCTATCTCTCCTACTTCCTGCTGCTCAGCGCCGCCCGTTCGGCCATCGACAGCGGTCGGCTACCCTACTGGCCGGGGATGTTCCTGGTGCCGCTCGGTTACCTGCTGTTTATCGGCCTGCCCCTCAATCTGCAGGGCACCAGCTGGTGGAACGGGGTGAAAGGGCGCTATTTCAACAGAAAATCAGCATGATGCTGCAACATAGGAACTTCTGCTGATGTTTGGCATTCTCGATAGGTATATCGGTCGGGTCATCTTTATGTCGATCCTGCTGTGTGAAATCACGCTCGTTGGTCTGGCGGCGCTCATCAAGTATGTAGAGCAGCTCAAGTCAGTCGGTGATGGCAACTACGACATGATCAACGCCCTCTACTATGTGCTGCTCTCCATGCCCAAGGAGGCGGTGCTCTTCTTCCCGCTGGCCGCGCTGCTGGGTGGCCTGATTGGTCTGGGTCAGCTGGCGACCAGCTCCGAGCTGGTGGTGATGCAGGCGGCTGGTCGCTCCAAGATCAGTATCGTGATGGCGGCGCTCAAGACGGCGATCCCGCTGATGATCATGGTGGGGTTGATGGGGGAATATGTGGCCCCCATCGCCAAGCGGATGGCAGATGACATCAAGGCGGGCGCGCTCTCCGAAGGTCGTCTGACGGTTTCCGCCTACGGGGTGTGGGCTCGCGATGGCAACAACTTCGTCAATATCAACGGGGTGCGTAACGATGGCGCCCTCACCGGCATCACCCTCTATCGCTTCACCCCCGAGCGCAAGCTGATCGACGTGGTGCAGGCGCAGGAGGGTGTGTTCGAGCGCCACCACTGGCTGCTCAAGCAGACCCAGGTTACCCGCTTCGACGATCCCGCGCAGATCCGCAGCGAGCAGCATGACAAGATGGAGTGGAGCTCGGAGTTGACGCCCAAACAGCTGGGGGTGGTGAGTATCGACCCCGAGAACCTCTCGGTCTCCGGTCTGCTCGATTACATCGGCTATCTCGATGCCAACAAGCAGGATGCCGGTCGCTACAAGCTGGAGATGTGGCGCAAACTGCTGTCACCGCTCTCGGTGGTGGCGATGATCCTGCTGGCCTCCTCCTTCATCTTCGGCCCGCTACGCTCGGTGAGCATGGGGGCACGGATGCTGATGGGGATCATGACC
This sequence comes from Aeromonas sp. QDB11, assembly GCF_027705265.1. Taxonomy (NCBI): domain Bacteria; kingdom Pseudomonadati; phylum Pseudomonadota; class Gammaproteobacteria; order Aeromonadales; family Aeromonadaceae; genus Aeromonas; species Aeromonas sp. QDB11. Next base: position 40,653 of record NZ_JAPDBM010000008.1, read on the forward strand.
GGCTTTGCCGTCTATGTGAGTGATCGGGTGTTTGGCCCCATCAGTCTGGTCTATGCGGTACCGCCGATTCTGGCGGCTATCGCGCCCAGCCTGCTGTTTGGTGGCATCTCCTTCTATATCCTTAGCCGCAAGCAGTAATCCGCATTAGGCTATGAAGGAATGCAAAGAGGGCACCGGTTGGTGCCCTCTTTCGTTGCTGCATTAAACCGGTATTACTTGTTCAGCAATTCCAGATTTTCCTGTTTGCTCAGCACAATCACTTCGCACTCGGCCCAGATATCCTGAAACGCCCGCGGACGCTGGCGGTTGAACAGGCACATCAGGTTGCCCAGACCAAAGGCGGCGGTGGCGAGACGGATCAACGCCTGGGTAACGCGGATGTGGCTGCCATCCTCGTTCTGAATGCGCAGCCGCCAGGCGCGCATGCCGACGGTCTGGCCAGCACGGGTCCAGAACCAGGTGTAGAAACCACAGATGACGAAGGCGAGCCACAGGGTGTAGATCAGGCTCAGGTGGTGGCGGGTCAGCAACCAGACGGTATCTTCACCCGCCGGTACGCTGGCCATGCCGGTGACCAGCAACAGCTTGGCGACACCCATGCCGATAAAGCCGGCGATGATCAGCAGCGAAGTCACCACCAGCGCATCATAGATGAGGGCGCCGAGGCGACGCAGCAGACCCGCTGACGGGTATGGCTGAGTGGCGGGAGAGGGGGATTTTTGTTGGACTTTTTTAGGCTTGGCCATCGTTTTTATTCCATTAAGATGATGGCGGCATTCTATGTAACTGGCCCCGCATCGGCAAGGCGTTGAATAAATGAACAAACGGGAGTGTTCAATCGAAAAACACCTTGCATGGCATCGCGCCATTCGTATAATCCCTCGCAGTTGCCCGGGTGGCGAAATCGGTAGACGCAGCGGATTCAAAATCCGCCGGTGAATAACCGTGTCGGTTCGAGTCCGACCCCGGGCACCATCAAATTCATGACAAAAGGCCATCAGCAATGATGGCCTTTTGTTTTTTGGTGTTTCTGCGCTTTTGGGGCGTTACTGTTGAGCAGACAGTACTTCCCGTTACCTATTGGTATCCCTTCTCTTTTCCCGCTCTCCGTTATTTCCTTTTCTTGATGTGGCCGCCGGCATCACCGCCAGCGGCTTGTTTCTATTGCGGTTTTCTTTCCAAACCTTGCTGCATCAGATCATAGTTGCTGCGTTATCCCAGCAGGGCAAACAGCAGGGTACCGAGGGTGCCTGTGAGCGTCAGCGCTATGATGGCTCTGGGTGTGCCGTGCAGCTTGGTCCACATAAACAGGCTGGTGAGGGCGAGCAGCAGCAGGGCCAGGGCGGCGATATCGCCAAACAGCTGCCAGCCGAGGCCGGTGCCCATGCTGCGGTGCAGCCGGTTGAGGCTGGCGGCAAAGTTGGCTTGCTGCAGGTCGGTACGTACCAGCAGGGTACCCTCAACATAGCTGGCGGCCACGCTCTGGCTGAGGGTGACGCCGCGCATCTCCCACTTGGCGGGCAGGATGAGCGGGCCGTTCGGGGTGGGCAGGGTCTGGGCCGGGGTGATCATGGTTCGCCCGTCGGCAAAGGTCTCGGGATAACGCTGTTGCAGCAGGCTTGTCAGCTGATCCGGGCTGGCGAGCGGCGCCTCCAGCACTATCTCTTCACTCGATTTGTCGGTGTGGGGGCCGGGGATGGGCAACACGGCGCGGTGTTGCAGCCAGAGGCCGGTGATGCCGTACATCAGCATCAGGGCGAGGGTAAAAAAACCGGCCCAGGCATGGAGGCGGCGTACCCATTTGTTGTTGTGAAGGGGAACTCTTCTGCGTTTCATCGTGGTTGCTTCATAAAAAACTGGCCAGCAAGGGCTGGCCAGTCGGGGTGGTTGTCACTGGGATCAGAAGCGGTAGGTGCCAGTCAGACTCAGCTGACGGGGTGTGCCCGGCATGATCTGGGTGGCACTGGTGGCGCTGACGAAGTACTCGTGATCGGTCAGGTTCTCGGCGCTCAACTGGGCTTCCCACTGCTGCCAGCGATAACCGGCGCGCGCATCGAAGCGGGCGTAACCGGGCAGTGTGGTGGTGTTGGCGTTGTCGGCGAAGCGATCGCCCACCGCCGTTACGCCGGTTTCACCGAACCAGCCCTGCTCACCACTCTGGTAGCCGAGATAGAACTGGCCATTCTGGCGGGAGACGTTCATCGGGCGCTTGCCCTGCAGATCCGCATCCGCCTTGACCTGTTCCGCATCCTGAATGGCGAAGCCGCCACGCAGGTAGAGCTCGTCGGTCAGCTCGGCGCGGGCGCTCAGCTCGACACCCTCGGTGCGCTGCAGGCCGGTGAGGATCACCTTGGTGGGATCCAGCGGATCCTTGGTGCGCTTGTTGTACATCTCCAGTCGATAGAGGGAGAGGGTGGTCGCCAGCTTGCCATTCAGCCAGTCACTCTTCACACCTCCTTCGTAGAGGCGGGTGTGCTGGGGTTCCAGCCCGTTATTCTTGTCGCCCGGGGTGATGCCGATCAGCTCGCCGCCCACCGGGGTGAAGGTCTTGCTGTAGGAGGTGTAGAAGGCGTGATCCTCGAGGGGATTCCACACCAGACCGAGGCGCGGGCTCAGGCTGTTGACCGAGACGCTCTCCTCCTTGTTGAGGTCGTAGCGGCGACTGGTGACGGTGAAGTCGTCACGGCGCAGCCCGCCCACCAGATGCCAGTCACCCAGGCTGAGCTGATCCTGCAGATAGAGGCCATTGCCGCGCACCTTGTGTTTGGCGTCGCTGGAGAGCTTCATGGCGCCATTGTAGGTGGGCAGCGAGCCCGGGTCGTAGAGGTTGCCAGACGGGATGGCGGTGGCGTTCTGGTAGAGCTTGGGTGTGCGCTCCTGCCAGTTCTGCTCGAAGCCGACCAGCAGGCGATGTTCCACCGGGCCGGTCTGGAACAGACCTTCTGCCTCGGTGTTGCTAATCAGGTTCTTCGCTTTCAGATCCTGCTGCCAGCGGGAGCGGGTCACCTGATCCCCTTTGACGCTGGTGACATAGGTGTTGTCAAACTGGCTGTCGAGGGTGGAGTAACCGAGCTGCTGGCGCAGCTGCCACTGATCGTTGATATCCCAGGAGAGGCGGGAGCGGGTGGATTGCGCCACGTCATCGATGAAATCGCGGCTGGTGTCGCTGTAGACATACTCCCGCGGCACATCGGCTGGACGACCATTGACCCCGGGAATGCCGCGATCCGGGGTGCGGTCATGTTCGTTGCGCTCGTACTGCACCAGCCAGTTGAGGTTGTCGCTGATCTCCCAGTTGGCGGAGGGGGCCAGCAGGGTGCGCTTGCTCTTCACGCCGTTGCGGAAGCTATCTTTGTCCTCTTGCGCCATGTTGAGGCGCAGTTGCACCTGCTCACTCGCCTCGCCATTGAGGTCGGCGGTCAGCCGCTGGCTGTCAAAGCTGCCGACCCGGGCGGTGACGCTGGACTCCTGTCCTTTCTGTGGCTTCTTGCTGACCCGGTTGACGATGCCCCCCGTGCTGCCGCGGCCGTAGAGCACGGCTGCCGGGCCCTTGAGCACTTCCACCCGCTCGATGTTGCCGAGATCCCGGGTGTACTGCATGTCGTCGCGGAATCCGTCGAGATAGAAGTCGTTGCTGGCGCTGAAGCCGCGGATATTGACCCCGTCGAAGCGGGTGTCACCGCTGGCGTTGACCCCTGGAATGCCGCTCAGGGCTTCACTCAGCGTCGGTTGGCCGAAGGCGGTCAGCTCGCTGACCTTGACGCTGTCGATGGTCTGGGGAACCAGCTTGGCTGGCGTATTGGTACGGGTAGCGGTGGCGACTTCCTGATGTTGGGAGCGTTTGCCAACCACAGTCATGGTTTCATCGGCGGCCTGGGCAGTGAAGCCGGTGCCCAGCAGTGCCAGCGAGACCAGCGTTCTGCGAAAGTGAGGGTGCTGCATATTCAATATTGACTCTTTGGATGTCGACCTGACGGCTCGAACATATTGATTTAATTATAATTAGCCTGACCCACCGAAGCGGGATGCCAATGATATTGATTTTCATTTATCTGGCAAGGTGAAAATGGTGGTATCTGTGGCGGTGGTTTGTTGCGGTTGGGAGAGCGAGGCTGAAACGCAGATTCTCTGCAGCAAACAGCAAACAGCAAACAGAGAAAACGAAGTGAGAGCAAAAGGGCGAAGCGGAAGAGAAAGAGACGAAACGTGAAGAGCTATCCGGCCCGATAGGACGGGCCGGATCTCGGACTCAGTGGGTGCGCAGCAGTCGGCGAGTAAGGGGCAGGGCCGCCAGCAGGCGATAGGCCAGCAGAGACGCTCCCAGCAGCAGCGGCACCTTGGCAATCTCCCACAGGATGGATGCACCCTGCGGGCCGAACATGAAGAGCCAGACCACCAGCATCATGTGCAGGCAGTAGATCCCGAGCACTTTGGGTGCCTGGCGTTCCAGCCAGCTGCCTTTGCCCCACTCGGGGTTGGCCAGCAGCAGGCCAAACAGACCGAGAGCCCAGGGAAGGGAACCGAGCAGGAAGTCGTGGCGGGTAAGCGGCACTGCGGCGAAGTGCAGCAGCGCCCAAGCTTCACATCCATAGAGCGCCACCCCCCCCAGCAGCAGTTGCCAGCCGGTGCGGGCATCCGGCTGCCACTGACGCTGGCGCAGCAGGGCCCCCAGCGCGACAAACAGCAGGGAGAAGAAGGGGCCGTTACGGGTGAGCAGTGGCCACTCGGCGCCCAGCAGCGGTTTGGCATAGGAGCCCCCCAGCAGCGCCAGCAGGTAGAGGCCAAGACCCAGCCAGAGGGCAAGCACTGGCCTGCCAAGCCGGTAACAGAGCGCCAGCAGAGTCACCGCCATGATCAGGGCTGGCAGGAACCAGAGGTGGATCATGCCGCCCACCAGCCAGCTGTTGAGGGGGTCGGCGAGCTGGAATTGCCACTGCCCGCGCAGGGAGGCCAGATAGCCCTGCTGCACGGCATCCAGCGGATTGAACGGCACCAGCAGGTAGACCAGACTCCATACCAGCCAGAGCTGCAACAAGGGGCTGCAGTAGCGCCAGGCCACGGTCAACGGCGCCTCGCGAGTCAGCCTCGGCTGCAGAAAGTAACCGGCACAGAGGAAAAACAGCGGTACGGCAAAGCGGCATAGCTGGTTGATGGTGCTGCTCAGCCAGAGCCAGGATTCGCCTCCCCACAGGGCGGGGTTGAACGGGTTGGCAAAGGGGGAGACGTGAATGGTCATCACGGCCAGAATGGCCAGCACCCGCCCGCACTCGATACTGGAAATACGCATGGTAGCTCGTCGTTACAGGGGTTGTGACGGCACGCTAAAACCCGCACCGTCAACTTGCAACCAATTGATTTTATTCGTGTGAGTCACGTTGTTGAGTGGTTACGTTTTGTAACGGGATGGCGGGAGGTGTTACCTGTAACGGGAGCTGGCTCCCGTTTTTTTGTCACAGCCACGCAAATAAAAAAAGCGAGGCGGGCGCCTCGCTTCGACAGGGCGGATTCGGGCTTACTGGTGGGTCATCATGCTGCTCTGGTTGGCGGCCAGGGTGGTTCTGCCCGAGCTCTCCAGCCAGGTTTTGATCCGCTTGGCATCGGCGACCCGATCGTTGGTAGTTTCAGCATTGAGCAGCACCATGATCACCGGTTCGTGATTAACCTTGGTGCCCAGCACCAGACAGCGGCCCGCTTCGCGGATATAGCCGGTCTTGGAGAGGGTGAACTCCCACTGCCCCTCGCGGATCAGCCGGTTGGAGTTGAGGTAGTGCAGCTGGCGCTTGTTGGTGCGCACATAGCTCTGCTGGTCGGTGGAGTACTGGCGGATCAACGGATAGGAGGCGGCAGCGGCAGCGAGCTTGGCGAGATCCTGCGCGGTGGAGACATTGCGCGGGTTGAGCCCGGTGCTGTCGGCATAGCGGGTATTCCACATCCCCAGCATGCGGGCCTTGGCATTCATCGCCTCGACGAAGGCGCGCTGGCCACCGGGATAGTGGCGAGCCAGCGCCGAGGCGGCGCGGTTTTCAGAGGACATCAGGGCGATATGGAGCATCTCGGCGCGGCTGAGTTTGGAGCCGATGGCCAGGCGCGAGCCGGTCCCCTTGATGCGGTCGATGTCGGCATTGGTCACGGTGAGCATTTCGTTGAGCCGCAGGTTGGCATCCAGCACCACCAGCGCCGTCATCAGCTTGGTGAGCGAGGCGATGGGCATCACCCGGTTGCCGTTGCGCTCGGAGATCACCTCGCCGGTTCTGTGGTTGGCCACCACGAAGGCGGCCGAGCTGAGGTTGGGCACATCCCGCCGCTCGAGAAAGCCGCTGCTGCTCTTGCTGCTGGCGGAAAAGGGGTTGGCATGGGCACTGTCCATAGTGGCCGGCAGCATGACTGCGCCAAGCAACAGGGGAAGGAGGGAACGCATCATCATGATCAGCTCTACCGGACGAAATACAGGGATATCTGGCTAAGTTATATGTCGTGAACTGGCGCTTCACAATCATTCTCACCTTGATATTGATAATTTGCGGCGTTAAAGAGGCTCTGGCAGCGAAACTCGAGTGAAAATGGCCTCTCTGGAGTCTATTTATGGGGGCTGCCGGCAGGACATCATGGCGGGGGTTTGCCGGGGCATGGGCATCGCGGAGTAGGAAAAATCGGGACCAGAGTGGTCCCGATTGGCATGAGTCATTGCTCACCGTTTAGTGGGCATCTTCCTGCTTGATCCTGAAGCGCATGGCGATCACCACGAACAGCAGCGGACCAATGATGGTCCAGACGCCGGTGGAGATATCGCCGGAGATAAAGGGGGCCACCACGGTAAAGACGTTGCCGAAGGCGACCAGGATCAGGCTGATGATGGTGGCCAGCAGCACGGAACCCGCGCTCTTGAAGAAGATCAGATCTTTGCCCAGCGCCGGGTTGTTGCGATAGCGATACCAGGCGTAGATGAGGAACATGTAGGGCAGGGTCATGCCGACGTTGGTCATGGTGATGATCAGCTCGTAGAGGGCGGCGGCCCCTTCCGGGTTGATCAGGGTAAAGATGGACTTGGCGGCAATGAACAGACAGACCACCCAGGCTTGCACCTTGAGCGCTTCAATCCGCACGCCATTCTCGTTCTCGCGCTGGAAGCGCTCCGGCCAGAAGTAGCTCGGGGTGCCGGTGATGAACTGGCGCAGCGGCGCGTAGGAGAGGGCAATAAAGGCGCCGAGGTAGCTCAGGAACATGCCCAGCCCGGCAAAGCGCATGAACACCTGCCCCAACCACTCGCCACCGAGATGGCGCCCCAGCTCCAGCATGATGATGAAGAGGGCGGAGAGTGAGGTGATCCCCTCGGCCGGGAAGTCGCTCCAGCGCATGATGGAGCCGACCGCCAGAAAACCGATGATGTAGCAGAGCACGATGAAGGCGCCGGAGAGGAAGATGCCACGCTTGAGGTCGCGCTCGGGATCTTCCAGCTCGTCAGCCACCCCGGCCATCGCCTCGACCCCGCCGTAGGCGAAGATGGCGAATACCATGAAGCCGAGAAAGGGAATGATGTCGTTGAACGCGGCATTGGGAGAGGCTGCCAGTGATGCCTGGGTGAGGGGCTCCTGCAGGGTCATGCCGCTCACCGCGAAGGTGAAGACGCCACCGACCAGCAGCAACACGTTGAGCGCCACCACGGAGAGACCGCCGATGGCCGCCACCTTGGCGAAACGGGCGCTACCAAAGGTGATGAGCTTGGTGACGGTGGCAACCAGCGCGATGGCGACCACCCCCAGAATAAAGGGGCCAAAGTCGATGCCGGTGCCCAGCGTGACCGGGATGACGGTGATGTCGCGGCCAAACAGCATGAAGGAGAGCGGCACCCACATGGAGAGCGCCTTGCCAAACATCCAGATGACGTAGGAGGCGAACCACATGGTCAGACCGATAAAGGCGAACCGGGTCGAGACCGAGTGGCGCATCCAGGTAAAGATGCCGCCCGCCTCCTTGCGAAAGCCGGTGCCAAACTCGATCATCATGAGGATGAACGGAATGAAGAAGAACAGACCGCCGATCACGAACATCGGAATGGCGGCATATCCCATTCGATAGAAGCCGATCCCGATATTAGTGACGCCAAATACCGATGTTAATATCATCAATATAAAGGCACCCAACTTCAGCTTTTTTGCTGACATATTTAAAACTCCCTGATGGTGCTGGATTTAAAGTAATCAAAAATTAAACAGACGAAACCGGGCCAATTAATAACGCTATCGCGCCATGTCATCCTGTTGTGGCTGGCACGATCGGGTCAGCGCTGACCGGGCTGGCTTACCCGTCAGGCGGTCAATGAATGTATGGGCGGAGCTGCATGGCCTTAGCCACGAGCGGTATTGGTCTGCGTTGCCGAAAATTAACTGTGAACGATTTTATCATTAATGCTGTTCAGCAGGTAAGCTCCCCGAATGAAGCCGCTGATAAAATAAACAGAGCTGCCAGTTAATTGATACGTTGCGGATGTAAACATTTACGCCCGGGCCGACACTTATTTCCATTATTCGGGTACGGAATAATTAGCGGAGTGAATTAAACCATCCTGCCAGATAGACCCGCGCCAATGGCGACAGGTTTCATCCTCCCAGACGGGTCAGCAGCACGCCGCCAGTGATGATGGCCGCTGCTGTCAGTCGCACGCGCCCGAGCGGCTCTTTCAGCAACCAGACCGAGAGCAGCATGGCAAACAGCACACTGCTTTCACGCAGCGCCGCGACCACACCAATGGGGGCTTGGGTCATGGCCCAGATGACAATCCCGTAGGCGAGCAGTGACATGGCGCCTCCTGCCATGCCTGACAGCGCATGGCGGCGGATCTGGCGCCACGCGTTGCGTTTCTGGTGGACGATCAGCACCAGCAGCATCGCCAGACCGGTACAGGCAAAGAGCCAGAGTGTGTAGCGTACCGGTTCACCCCCTGCGCGCGCGCCGGCCCCATCCGAGAGGGTATAGGTCGCCGTGAACATGGCAGTGATCAGTGCCGCCCGAACCGCTTTGCTGCCAAGGCGCTGTTGCCCGCCTCGCCAGGCCATCAGCAAGACCCCCATGATCAGCACGCAGGCGCCGATGATGCCGCCGTAGCCGGGGTAGTCCCCCAGCAGCATGGCACTTAACACCATGGCAAGCAGCGGGGCACTGCCACGGGCCAGCGGATAGATCTGGCCAAAATCGCCCTGATTGTAGGCATGACTGAGAAACAGGCAGTAACCGGTATGGAGCAGGATCGAGAGGCCGAGCCAGGGCAGCTCGGCTGCGGAGGGAAGCCCCATGGGCAGCAGTGCCACGGTGGCGATAAGCCCGGAGAAGATCGCCACCAGCGACACGCCCACCAGCCGCTCTTCGCCTATTTTGACCAGCGCATTCCAGCTGGCGTGAAGCAGGGCGGCCAGCAGAACGGCAAAAAAGACGGTGGTGCTCATGGGGGCGGGCTCTCGGGCGATGGGAGCCAACAGCATACCCGCCCGGAGCCTGATTGGCCGAGATCTGTATCAAGGCTTCGGCTTTTCGGGGCTCGCCTCCTGCGTGGTGGCGTTGCCCAGTTGTCCCAGCACCAGCTTGGGATGAGGGTCGGTCTGCAGCGGTATATCCTGCAGCTGTGTTCCCTGCTGGTGGCGATGGATGATCCCGGCGGCCATCTTGCCCAGCGCCTCGTAGCTGCTGATGGTGCCAACGCTACAGCCGTGCTCGACGAACAGTTCGGCACTGCAGATGGTAGGGATGGCGGCTTCGTTCAGTGCATTCAGCAAACGGGGGGCGATGGAGAGCAGATAGCTGTCTGCGGCCAGAAAGACGATGTCGTTTTTGGCATCCTGTTGCAGCCGCTTAAGTTCGTTATCCAGCCGCCGTGGGTCAGGGGCCATTCGCCAGGTGACCATCTGCCACTGATAGCGTTTCGCCTCGTTGAGCAACATATCGGCCACCAGCAGGGTGTTCTGCTCCCGCGGGTTGAAGGGCAGTAGCAGCCGTTTGCTGGTGGCCAGATGCTCGCTGGCGTTGGCCAGTTGCAGCGCCATCGGCACCATGTTGCTGACCCCGGCCACCATGCTGTTCTGGGCCTTTTCTTCCGAGAGGATGTCTGCCCCGACCGGATCGGAGACCACGTTGAAGATCAGTGGCTTGCGGTTGGCCAGCAGACTCTTGGTCATGGTGGTGGCGGTGGTGCCAAAGGTGTAGATGTAGTCGTACTCTGCCAGTTTCGGCAGCATCTGCTGGCGCAGCATGGTCGCCAGCGCCGTGCGATCCTGATCGGCGTTATAGGTGGTGATGGTGGCCTGATAGCCAAGTCTGGTCAGCTCTGCCCGAAAGCCCGCTTCGGCCGCGGTTTCGCCTCGCCACAGCACCATGGCGATAGAGAGGGCGTGAGCCGGCAGGGACAGCAACAACAGCAGTGTGACAAGCAGTTGACCCCTCATTTTTCACCTCCCGTGCAGACCCTTGTCTGATGAGCCTAGGCCACTTTCTCCGGTCGTGAGCGACGCCCAGCAAAAAGCGCGATGGCAAGCCATCGCGCTTTGGGTATCCGCAAAACTTCGATTAGAAGTCGTAGCGGGCAGCCAGCTGGAAGTCATCCTTGACGTTGAGCTTGCCGCTCTCCTTGCTGTCCAGGTTGTTGATGCGGTACTCGCCAATCACCCGCAGGTTCTTGTTGAACTTGTACTGGGCACCCAGGGTGTAGTAGTCCACGTTGTCTTTCTTGATACCAGCCTTGTCCTGCTCCTGCTTGTTCCACAGGGCCATCAGACCGAAGCCGTTCTCGAAGTTGTAGCCCAGCGCGGCTTCCCAACCGGTGTGATCGGTACCGGTCGCCAGGAAGTCGCTGCCATCGGCATAGCTCAGGGCGGCGTAGGCGGCCTTGTTGTCGAATTTGGCGGAGATCAGCCACAGCTTGGCATCTTCTTCACCGCTCTTGTCGCGCAGGCCGACGTTGTAGGCGGTACCCAGTGACAGGTTGAACGGGAAGGTGTAGGCCACGGCAGCACCGTAGGCCGCGTCGCTATCCTTGCTGGTGGTCTCTTCGGTGTCACCACCGTCGAACTTGTAGCTGGTGTCGAGCTGGAAGCCATTGAACAGGCCGGAGTATTTCAGTACGGAACCGGCACGGTTGGTGGCGAAGGTGTCAGTCTTGGCGCCCAGTGCTTCGTTGCCGTAGCCGTCGGAGAGGGAGACATCAGTCCAGTCGGCCAGGAAGCCCGGGGCCCCTTTCTGGCGACCGAAGGTCACGGTGCCCCAGTCAGCGCCCACACCGGCAAAGGCCAGACGGGTACGCAGGTTGTCGGAGTTTTCGGTGATGGTCTTCTCGCTGTCGTTGATGTACATCTGCACTTCGTACTGGGCCAATGCTTTCAGACCGCTCTGGATCTGGGTCTCGGCCTTGGCGCCGAAGCGGACAAACTGGTTGGCACCCTGTTTGTCGCTGTACTCGCTTTTCGGTTTGCCGCTGGCATCCAGTTCCTTCTTGTCACCGAAGAAGTGGCCAGCGTAGATACGGCCATAGAGATCCAGCATGGAGGTGTCATTTTTATACACTTCAACGGCTTGAGCCTGGAAGGCTGCGGTCAGAGCCAGTGCCACTACAGTCAGCTTTTTCATCTTAATCCCTTGTGTTGCAAGCTTTTGTTTTGAAGACGGGGCCATGCTAGGCAGCGGGGATGACAGCGGGGTGACAGTTGGGTGAAGAGTCGATGGCAATTGGGTTGCAATTGGATGAATTGGCTACATTCTTGCTCGCAACGGCTACTTTTGTGCGCAAAGGTTTGCCCTTGTGGTAGAATGCCGCCCGTTTTCGAGCTCCATAGGTTGGATATGCGATGAGACGTGAACTGGCAATCGAGTTTTCCCGAGTGACGGAAGCGGCTGCACTGGCTGGCTACAAGTGGCTCGGACGTGGTGACAAGAATATCGCTGATGGTGCGGCCGTAGCGGCCATGCGCCACATTCTCAACCAGATCGAGATCGATGGTGAGATTGTTATCGGCGAAGGTGAAATTGATGAAGCGCCGATGCTCTATATCGGTGAGAAGGTCGGTACCGGACACGGCGACGCGGTGGATATCGCGGTCGATCCCATCGAGGGTACCCGCATGACCGCCATGGGTCAGGCCAACGCGCTGGCTGTGCTGGCGGTGGGCGACAAGGGTTCCTTCCTGAAGGCACCTGACATGTACATGGAAAAGCTGATCGTCGGGCCCAAGGCCAAAGGCGCCATCGACCTGAATCAGGCTCTCGAGCTGAACCTCAAGTCCGTGGCCAAGGCGCTGGGCAAGCCGCTCTCCCGTCTGACCGTCATTACGCTGGCCAAGCCGCGTCATGACAAGGCGATCAAGGAGATGCAGGGTCTGGGCGTGCGGGTGTTCGCCATTCCTGATGGTGACGTTGCTGCCTCCATCCTCACCTGTCTGCCGGACAGCGAAGTCGACATGCTGTATGGCATCGGTGGCGCACCGGAAGGGGTGATCTCCGCGGCGGTGATCCGCGCGCTGGATGGCGACATGCAGGCCCGTCTGGTGCCGCGTCACCGCGTCAAGGGCGACAGCCCGGAAGTGCGTGCACTGGGCGAGCAGGAAATTGCCCGCTGCGAAGCGCTGGGTATCGATGTGAACAAGGTGCTCAAGCTGGAAGACATGGCGAAGAATGACAACGTCATCTTCTCCGCCACCGGCATCACCAAGGGTGATCTGCTGGACGGTATCACCAGTGATGGCGTGATGGCGACCACCGAGACCCTGTTGATCCGTGGCAAGTCGCGCACCATTCGCCGTATCAAGTCGATCCATTACCTGGAACGCAAAGACAGCGTAGTGCGCGACATTATTCTGTGATGTGGTGAATACTGGTCGGCGGCAAGTCCCGTACTAGTGCCGCCGCATCAAGTCGATCCATTACCTGGAACGCAAAGACAGCGTAGTGCGCGACATTATTCTGTGATGTGGTGAATACTGGTCGGCGGCAAGTCCCGTACTAGTGCCGCCGTATCAAGTCGATCCATTATCTGGAACGCAAAGACAGCGTGGTACGCGATATCATCCTGTGATGATGGCTCGCTGAACCGGCTGTGTTGCCTGAAGCCCGATCGCCCGTGCGGTCGGGCTTTTTGTTGTACGCCAGCTACGTTTGTGCCGCCGCTTCGGCTATGGTGGCTCAGACCGTCCCAAAGGAGTGGAGTGTATGGAGTGTCGTAGCGGCTGCGCTGCCTGTTGCATCGCCCCCAGTATCAGCAGTGCCATTCCCGGTATGCCAGATGGCAAACCGGCTGGCATCCCCTGTATCCAGCTCGATAGCGCCCTTGGCTGCAAGATCTTCGGTCAACCGGAACGGCCGGCAGTGTGTGGCGGTTTTCGCCCCATGATGGATGTGTGCGGTAGCCACCGCGCCGAGGCCATCTGGCTGATCGGCGAGCTGGAGCGGCTCACCACCTGACGAGGGCAGGGCGAAGAGATAAAAAAAGAGGCCGCATCATGCGGCCTCTCGCGTTTCTGTTTGCCGGGGATCAGATCCCCGCCAGCGCCAGAGCCTGACGATAGTACTCGTTGGCCTTGTTGGTGAGGCGGCGCTTGTCCATCAGCTGGCCAAGGGCGTGGTAGGCGGCGGCGCTCGGCGCCCGCTCCACTTCCTGCTCCAGCAGCTTCTGGGCATCGTCCAGCTGACCGGCCAGCAGATAGAGCTGGGCCAGTGCGGTGTCTACCTCCGGTTGCCCCTGCTGTTTTTGCAGCAGTGCCAGCAGCGGCTGGTAGCTGTCGAGTTTCAGCTTGGGCAGGCGAGCCAGCAGCTGCGGCATCGGCTGTTTGCGCAGCGCCTCCTGCCACAGGGTGGCGGCCTCGTTGTCGGCACCGAGCTGGCGCAGCAGATCCCCGTAGCAGGCCAGCAGTTCCGGCTCAAGGCGCAGCTTGCGCGGCAGATCCTGCCATACCGCCTTGATGGTTTCGAGACTGCCGGCAGCCTGTTGCAGGCGGCCACACCAGGCCTGTTGCAGCAGATCTTCTTCCTGTTTCGGGGTCAGCTTGCCCACCTTGTGCAGTGCCGGGATCAGGTCGCACAGGGCGCTCCAGTCCTGACGGGCCAGATGCACCTGACGCAGCTGATCCAGCACCATGGGGTGGCGCGGGTTGAGGGCGTAGACCGACTCCAGCATCGCCAGTGCGGTGTCGTACTGACCCTGCTCGATCTGCAGTTGGGTCTGGGTCAGGGTGAGCGCCAGCTCGGCCTTGGGGTTCTCCTCCTGCGCTTTTTGCAGGTATTGATCCCGGCGGGCGTCGTCACCACGTGCCTGCGCGGCCTTGGCGGCACTCAGGTAGTTGAGCAGCGGGGTGTCGCTGTTGCTGGCCCCCTTGATCAGCAGCTTTTCAGCCTGACTGTATTGCCCTTCGGCCATCGCCAGGGTGGCGGCAACGGTCTGTTGATTGGCCTTGCGGCGGCGGCGCGAGCCATACCAGCCGAGGGTCTTGCGGCGCAGGCCGAATACCCGGCCCAGCAGCCACTCGACGATCAGCAGAGCGCCGTAGAACAGCACGGCCAGGATCACCGCGCTGGTGACGGACGATTCGATGGTGTAATTGCCAAGGGCAATCAGCACATAGCCCTTGTTGCCTGAGGCTTGCGGGCCAAAGATCAGCCCTGCGACCATCACGGCAACCAGAATGATTATACGGATCATGGTGCCCTCCTCAGCTGCTGGCCAGAATGCGTTGCAGGCGTTCGGTCAACACCTGCTCCAGCATCGCCTGGGTCTTGAACTGGGCCGGATAGTCGATCTGGATCTGCTCACCTTTGAGCTTGTCGATCTCGCCCTGCATGTAGCGGGTGGCGCTGTTGTCGGTGTCAAAATATTGGGTCAGCCAGCGCTGGGCCTTGTCCAGGCTGTCTTCGTAGAGCGCCTGCTGCTCGCGATAGACGGAGAGCTGGGCCTGCAACAACTTGGTCTTGAGGTTTTCACGCAGGAAGATCTCCTGCTGCGGCGAGAGCAGCGCCTCGACCGCGCCATCGCGGCGACGGATGGTGACGAAGTTCTCGGTGAACTTGACCCAGTTCTTCTTCAGGTTGCTCTCCCATTCGTCGGGATTGGTGCTGACCGCCTGATCCGGCTCGGCCTTGGCTTCCGGCATGCTGACGGTGGAGAGGGGCAGCAGCTCAATTTGGTCGGACAGCGCGGCCAGCTTGAGGGTCAGCCCCTCGCGGTCGATGCGCGGCATCCCTTTGAGCTTGGCGATATCTTCGGCCAGCGCCTTGCGGATCGGCATCAGGCTGGGGTCGTTGAGGGCGGCGATGCGCTCGTCGGCGTTGCCGAGCAAGGTGATGGCGGAGACGAGGTCATGCTCCAGCCACAGCTTGCGGCCCGCCATCCGTACCAGATACTCGGATTCGGCCAGCATCCAGTCGTTGGGGCGCTTGTCGTTGAGATCCAGTACCCGATTCTGCAGCCCCTGCATCTCCCCTTGCAGCCGCTGCTGGGTTTGATCCAGTGCGGCCAGCTGCTCGGCATCCTTGCTGCTGGTCTGGTCGATCTTGCTCAGGGCGCTCGCCAGCTGCTGCTTGAGCTGGGCCAGTTCGGCCTGCTGGGCAACGGCATTCTTGTGACCGTGCAGATAGAGACCGCCGGTCAGGCCAAGGGCCAGCAGGATGGCGACCCCTCCCAGTACGGCACCGGAGCGGTTCTTGCTGCCATTGACCACAGCGGTCGGCTGGGGTTTGAC
The DNA here is from genome assembly GCF_027705265.1 of Aeromonas sp. QDB11. Classification (NCBI taxonomy): domain Bacteria; kingdom Pseudomonadati; phylum Pseudomonadota; class Gammaproteobacteria; order Aeromonadales; family Aeromonadaceae; genus Aeromonas; species Aeromonas sp. QDB11. The sequence continues at coordinate 56,360 of NZ_JAPDBM010000008.1, forward strand.
CTGGGATTCTTGTTGTTCTGTCATTCCATCTTCCTCAGTTCCAGTGCGGCCGTCAGGGCCTGGTTGGATGCACCTTGGGCAATCGTGATATGGATAAAGCCCGCTGCGCTGGCCATCTCGGCCACGCGCGGGCTGGGGACCACCAGCAGGCGGTCAAAAAGCCAGGGCCGCTGGTGGTTGGGAACCAGCTCCAGCAGCCGTTGCAACAGTTCACCACTGGTAATGAGCAGGCTGTCCAGCCCCGCGGCCTGCCAGTGGTGGGTCAATGTGTTCCCGTCTAGCTCAGGGTAGTGGCGCTCATAGGCCGCACAATAGTGCACCAGAGCACCGCGTGAGGCCAGTGTGCTGGCGATGAGATCCCGCCCGCCATTGCCGCGCAGGATCAGCACCCGTTTGCTTGTCACCTGCTGCAGAGCGGGCAGGGCCAGCAGCCCCTCGCTGCGCGGGTCATCCGGGCAGGTCGCGGTTATGCCGACGGCGGCAAAGGCATCGGCGCTGGCCTGACCCACCGCAAAGTACTCAATATGTGGCCAGGTCTGACCAGTTTGCAACAGAAAATCGTGTGCAAAATGAACGGCATGGATGCTGACCGCGATAACGATGTCGGCGCGGCGCAGCAGGTCGGGTAAGCGAGGGAGTTCACTGCCCGCCACGGTTTCCAGCAGCGGGCAGCAGAGCGGTGCATGACCGTGCTGGCGCAGCAACTGCACCAGCTCGGCGGCCTGAGCGGCCGGACGCACCACCAGCGGGGTCATGCGCGGTAGACCTCGGCCAGGATCTCGTCGGCACCGGCGGCCAGCAGGCGCTGGGCCAGTTGCTCGCCGAGCGCCTCGCCATCGGCCAGCGGGCCGCGGATCTCGTCACGGATCACCTGACTGCCATCCGGGCTACCCACCAGACCGCGCAGCCAGATCTGCTCGCCTTCGACCAGTGCATAGGCACCGATAGGGACCTGACATCCCCCTTGCAGGGCACGGTTCATGGCGCGCTCGGTCAGCACTCTGGCGCGGGTCTCGGCGTGCTCCAGCGGCGCCAGCAGGGCGTGCAGCTCAACATCGTCGAGGCGGCATTCGATGCCGACGGCGCCCTGACCGTTGGCGGGCAGGCTCTGCTCCGGCTCGATAAAGGCGGTGATGCGTTGCGCCATCTCCAGTCGTTTCAGACCGGCGGCGGCGAGGATGATGGCGTCGTACTCACCGGCATCCAGTTTGGCGAGGCGAGTGTTGACGTTGCCACGCAGGTCGCGGATCACCAGATCCGGGCGGGCGGCGCGCAACTGGCACTGGCGGCGCAGGCTGGAGGTGCCGACCACGGCCCCTTGCGGCAGCTCGGCAATGGCCTTGAAACGGTTGGAAACGAAGGCATCGCGGGGATCTTCCCGCTCGCAGATGGTGTGCAGACCGAGCCCCTCGGGGAACTCCACCGGCACATCTTTCATGGAGTGAACGGCGATATCGGCCCGTCCTTCCAGCATGGCGGTCTCCAGCTCCTTGACGAACAACCCTTTGCCACCGACCTTGGCCAGCGGGGTATCGAGGATCTTGTCACCCTGAGTGCTCATGGGCACCAGTTCGACCTGCAACTGCGGGTGCAGGGCTTCGAGCCGGTCTTTGACAAAGTTGGCCTGCCACAGGGCCAGCGGGCTCTTGCGAGTGGCAATTTTCAGGGTTCGGGCTGCCATATCAATCAGTTGTTTCATTTTTAGAAGGAAATCGATATTACCACCCTTTGCCCGGGCTTTCATGGCGGAGCCGGCAAAAGCGGGGCCAAGCTCAAAAATGCATGCTGAAAATGATTTTCATTAAGTCATGCTAGATGATTAATTCATTGAATAGATTGAGATTTAACGATTTCTCCTGATACTTTTTGTGGTCATACCAGAAATAATCTGACGATTAGCGGAAGGCTTGTTTACCACTGCTGTTTGCATTGTTAACATGATCACACTTTTTTGACGTATCCCCCTTTTGGTGCGTCATTTTCACTTAGGTGATAGGCAGGGCATTGCAGGAACACATCGATACGCTGGTTGCGCGTTATGACGACATTACCCGTCTCAAGACGCAACGGGCGTTAGGCCTCATGAGTCGCTATGGGCAGCAGGTATTCCAACTGCTGCCTGTCATGCTGCACTTCAATCACCCCCTGCTGCCCGGTTATGTCTCCGGTGATGTTCCTCATGGCATCTGGAGCTTCAGCGCCACCGCCGAGCAGCAAGCCTTTATCGATGACCTCTGTCGCAACGCCAACTGTCAGAACGGTCTTGCCACCCATGATCGGGCCATTCAGGGGCTCTACTCCATGGGCAGCACCTCGTCCATCGGGCAATGCTGTCACTCCGATCTCGATATCTGGGTCTGCCACGTGGCCGGTTTGTCGCAGGAGCGGCTCGATCTGCTGGAGCTGAAGTGCCAGCAACTCTCCAAGTGGGCCGAACAGCGCGGCGTCGATCTCAACTTCTTCCTGATCCCGGAAGACAAGTTCCGCCAGACCAATGATGCCCAGATGCAGGGTGAGAGCTGCGGCAGTGCCCAGCACCTGCTGCTGCTCGACGAGTTCTACCGCAGTGCCATGCATATCGCGGGCAAGCGCTTGATCTGGTATCTGGTGCCCATTGAGTGTGACGAACACTACGATGAGTATGTGAACGAGCTGTTCGAGAGCGGCAAGCTCAAGCAGGACGACTGGCTCGATCTGGGCAGTTTTGACCGTATTCCGGCCGAAGAGTATTTCGGCTCCGCCCTGTGGCAGCTCTACAAGGGGATCGACTCCCCCTACAAGGCGGTGCTCAAGTCGGTGCTGATGGAAGCCTACTCCCACGAGTACCCCAACACCCGTCTGCTGTCGATGACTGGCCGCGACTGGTTCCAGCACAACGAGGGGATGCACTACCGGCTCGACAACTACTGTCTGATGCTGGACAAGGTGACCAACTACCTCAAGTCCATCGGCGACATGGCGCGGCTCGATCTGGTGCGTCGCTGCTTCTACCTCAAGGTGTGCGACGGTCTCAGCCATCCCAAGGATGATCACTCCCCCGAGTGGCGCCGCGAGCAGATGAGCCAGCTGGTCTCCTACTGGGGCTGGAGTCAGGACAAACTCTATCAACTCGATCACCGCCATGAGTGGAAGATCGAAGAGGTGAAGATCGCCCACGCCGAGCTGCTGGAAGCCCTGATGCAGAGCTACCGCAACCTGATCCAGTTCGCCCGCCGCAACAACATCAGCGAGTCGATCAACCCGGAAGATATCGGCATTTTGTCGCGCAAGCTCTACGCCGCGTTCGAGAGCCTGCCGGGCAAGGTGCAGCGCATCAACCTCAAGATCGCGCCGGATCTCAGCGAGCCGGATCTCAGCTTCGTGCAGGTGCCCCATGGTCGCCTCAACCGCGCCGGCTGGTATCTCTACAAACATTCGCTGGAGCCGGTGGACATCATTGGCCGCGCGCCGCTGGAGTTCAACGGTTACATCAGCAAGCTGGTCTCCTGGGCCTACTTCAACGATCTGCTGACGCCCCAGTCGCGGGTGCACCTGTTCAATCAGGGTTCGGATTTGCACATCGACAATCTGCACCAGTTCTGTCGCGATCTCTCCGGCTGCTTCCCCGAGAAGTACCCGCTGGCCACCAACCTGGCGCTCAGCCGTCCGTGCGAGATCCGCCAGCTCTCCATCTTCCTCAATCTGGAGATGGACCCGACCAGCCACTGGGTCGGTCAGGTGATCGAATTTGACGCCAACACCGTGGATGTCTTCTCGTTCGGTCGCAATCAGGAGTGTCTGGTCGGTTCGGTGGATCTGGTCTATCGCAACTCCTGGAGCGAGATCCGTACCCTGCACTTCCAGGGGGATGAAGCTGTGGTCGATGCCCTCACCACCATCCTCGGCAAGATGCATCAGGATGCTGCCGCCCCCGAGATGATTGAAGTGTTCTGCTACAGCCAGCACTTCCGCTCTCTGGTGTGCTCCCGCTTCCAGACTCTGGTGGCAGAGTGTATCGATCTGCGCCTTGCCCGCGACAAGCAGCAGCTGGTCAAGACCATGGCCCTCGGTCGCGAGAAGTACGGCATCTTCTTCGAGCGGCGCGGTGTGTCGGTCAAGAAGCTGGAAAACGCCATCGATTTTTACCGTCACATCTCCCACAACAAGCTGGATCACCTGCCGCTGCGGCTCGACAAGACCCACAGCCAGCATCTGCCGAGCATCGTCGATGCTTACGCCAGCGAAGGCCTGGTGCAGTTCTTCTTCGATACCCGGGATGCGGGTACCAACATCTATATCCTCGATGAGGCGAACCGGGTGGAGATCTACCAGCACTTCGCCGGCAACAAGGATGAGCTGGTGGCGGGGGTCAACCGCTTCTACACCTCCAATCACGAGCGGTTCAGCGATGACGGCCAGTTCATTAACTTCAACCTGCCTCAGTACTACGAGATAGTACAAGTGAATGGCGAGCTGGATGTGATCCCCTATCGCAGTCAGGGCACTCTGCGCGAACAGGTGCCGCCCACTCGGGAAGTGGGCTGACCCGCCAGTGGTAATCGCCATAAAAAACGGCCTGCAGATGCAGGCCGTTTGCTTTATCGGAGGGGCTCAGGCACCGAGGCGGGCCAGCAGCCAGCTGCGAATGTCGCCGAGCTGCGGACGGCAGATCTCGTGGCGCATCGGGTACTCGTGCCACTCGGGGGCGAGCCCGGCGCTTTCCAGCCGGTTCTTGGCATCCCAACCGAGCGACAGGCTCACCACATCGTCATAGATGCCGTGCATGTAGCAGATGGGCAGGGTGCGAGCGGCCTTGCTCATCTCGCCGAGCAATTTGTCGGGAGCTGCCAGATAGGTGGACATGCAGAGCAGGCCCGCCAGCGTTGCCTGATAGCGCAGCGCGGTGAAGGAGGCAATCACCCCGCCCTGGGAGAAGCCCGCCAGCACGATGCGCTCGGGGGCAAACCCGTCGGCCACCAGCTGATCGAGCAGGGCGGCAATCTGGTCGGCCGAGTCACGGACATGGGACTCCACGGCCCGCTCGGCGGGATCCTCGAAGCTCTTGATGTCGTACCAGCCGCGCATCTTGTAGCCCATGTTGATGGTGATCGGGCGCTCGGGGGCATCCGGCAGCAGGTGACGCACCGGCAGATCGGCGGGCAGGTCCAGCGCGTCCACCAGCGGGGCGAGACCGGCGCCGGAATCACCCAGCCCGTGCAGCCAGATCACCGCGTGACGGGCGCCCTGCGGGTGCAGGTCAATCATGGGAACACCACGGTTTCGCCAGCCTGGGCGGTGCAGGACTTGCTCAACAGCGCCTTGAGCTCGTGGCCGAAGCGGTTGTCGATCCAGGTGTCACCCTGCAGGTCGAAGTGGAAGCCGTTCTCGCGTGTGGCGACCCAAATCTGGTGCAGTGGCTCCTGCTTGTTGATGATGACCTTGGTCTTGTTCTCGAAAGAGAGGGTCAATACGCCGCCGTTGCGTTCGCAGTCGATATCCGGATACCCCTCGTCGAGGGTGTCTTCCACATATTGGAAAAAGGCGTCGGTCAGGGCGTGATACTCGTGATCCTTCATCGGTTTATCCTGTTGCTTTTAACAATGTGAGTGCGATTATAGAGGGCCAAAAATTTTTTCGCAGCGAACCATTATGATCACCCAGTTCACCAAGTGTCTGCTTGCCACTCTTCTGTCCCTCGGGTTGGCCGCGTGCGGTCTGAAGGGGCCGCTCTATATGCCGCCCCCCGAGCAGCCACAGAGCCAGAGTACACCGCAAGCAGCACCGCCTGCGACCTCCGAGGCTGCCACCGAGGCCGCGCCGCACTAATGCCGCACCCATTCTAGGAAGGAACCGCCCCCTTGGATCACTTTAACTACGACGCCGACGGCCAGCTTCAGGCCGAGCAAACCTCGCTGCAACAGCTTGCCGAGCAGTACGGTACCCCGCTTTACGTCTACTCCCGTGCGACCCTCGAGCGCCACTGGCACGCCTTCGACAAGGCCGCTGGCGATATTCCTCATCTGATCTGCTATGCGGTGAAGGCCAACTCCAACCTGGCGCTGCTCAACCTGCTGGCCCGTCTGGGCTCGGGGTTTGACATCGTCTCCGGTGGCGAGCTGTCGCGGGTACTGGCGGCGGGCGGTGATCCGGGCAAAGTGGTCTTCTCCGGAGTGGCCAAGAGCGAAGCGGAGATGCGCCTGGCGCTGGAAAAAGAGATCCTCTGTTTCAATCTGGAGTCGGAAGCCGAGCTGGAGCGCCTCAATCGGGTGGCTGGTAGCATGGGCAAGAAAGCTCGCGTTTCGGTACGGGTCAATCCGGATATTGATGCCGGTACTCACCCCTATATCTCCACTGGCCTCAAGCAGAACAAGTTCGGCATTCCCATCGAGCTGGCGCCTGACATCTACCGCAAGGCGGCGGCGATGGCGAACATCGAGATCGTCGGGGTGGATTGCCATATCGGCTCGCAACTCACTGAATTGAATCCCTTCATGGAAGCCGCCGACAAACTGCTGCGGCTGATCGACGGTCTGGCTGCAGAAGGGATTCATATCCATCATCTGGATGTGGGCGGTGGTCTCGGGGTTAACTATGGTTCCGAGCAGCCACCCCATCCGACCGAATATGCCGAAGCGCTCAAGCAGAAGCTGGCGGGTCGGGATCTGACCCTGCTGTTCGAGCCGGGCCGCGCCATCGTCGCCAATGCAGGCGTGCTGCTGACTCGGGTCGAGTATCTGAAACCGGGTGAGACCCGCAACTTTGCGCTGATCGATGCCGGTATGAACGACATGCTGCGCCCCTCGCTCTACGGCGCCTGGATGAACATCATCGAGGTGGATAGCCGCGCCGGTCATGCTCCCGCGCTCTATGACGTGGTTGGCCCGGTGTGCGAGACCGGCGACTTCCTCGGCAAGGAGCGCACCCTGGCGATTGCCGAGGGTTCGCTGCTGGCAGTGCGTTCGGCCGGTGCCTACGGCTTTACCATGTCATCCAACTACAACACCCGTCCGCGCGCGGCCGAAGTGCTGGTGGATGGTGCCGAGGCGCACCTGATCCGCGAGCGTGAGCAGTTGGCCGATCTCTGGCGCGGTGAGCACCTGCTGCCCTGATGGCGCAGTCTGGGACAATGACTTCATGGCGTGTGACGCCTCTTGGTTCGATGAGTATTTACAGCCCTAACAGCACAGGAATGCACGATGTTGATAGATTTTTCCAAGATGCATGGCTTGGGCAACGACTTCATGGTGGTGGATGGCGTCACCCAGAAGGTATTTTTCAGCAATGACGTCATCAAGAAGATGGCGGATCGCCACTTCGGGATCGGCTTTGACCAGCTGCTGCTGGTGGAGCCGCCCTATGATCCTGAACTCGACTTTCACTATCGCATTTTCAATGCCGATGGCAGCGAGGTGGAACAGTGCGGCAACGGCGCCCGCTGCTTTGCCCGTTTCGTGCGTCTCAAGGGGCTGATCAACCGGGATCGCATCGCGGTCAGCACCGCCCGGGGTCGCATCGTGTTGCAGCTGGAGGGGGAGAATCAGGTCACGGTCAATATGGGGGTGCCCCAGTTCGAGCCGGGCAAGATCCCGTTCCGGGCTCAGAAGGCAGAGAAAACCTATCTGCTGCGGGCGCAGGAACATACCGTGATGTGTGGCGTGGTCTCCATGGGCAATCCCCACTGTGTCATCGAGGTGCCGTCGGTCGCCGATGCGCCGGTCGAGACGCTGGGCGCCATCATGGAGCGCCATGAGCGTTTCCCTGAACGGGTCAACGTCGGCTTTATGGAGATGGTCAACGCCACCGAGATCAAGCTGCGGGTATTCGAACGCGGGGTGGGGGAGACCCTGGCCTGCGGCACCGGTGCCTGTGCGGCGGCGGTGATTGGCATCAGCCAGGGCAAGCTCAAGGAGCGGGTCACCGTCAGTCTGCCGGGCGGCAAGCTGACCATCGCCTGGAAGGGGCCGGGCCAGCCGGTCTATATGACAGGCCCCGCCGAGCATGTGTTTGACGGCCAGATAGAGGTTTAGCCGGATAAAGGTTCAGGTACGGGGGGCGCTGGCCCCCTTTGCCCATGATGTCGGGGCAGCGAGCCCCATTTCTCTGATGGATCAACCAATTTATGAGCGAACTCAAACGGCAGGAGCAATCGGTGGATGAAGCCACTGTGCTGGAGTACCTGGCCCGTTATCCCGAGTTTTTCCAACGCCATGCCGCCGTGCTGGACCGGATCCGCATTCCCCATGAACGCAAAGGGTCGGTTTCGCTGGTCGAGCGCCAGCTGGAGCGTCAGCGCGAGCGGATCGAACAGCTGGAGCAGGAGATCACCGAATTGATGGGGATCGCCAGCGAGAACGAGCGGATCTTCCGGGTATATGCCGATCTCTACGGCGAGCTGTACGGTTGCCAGACCCTGTTCGAGGTGAGTGCCGTGATGGGCAAGGCCTTTGTCCAGCGGCTGCGCCTGACCGGGCTGCGGCTCTGGCTCAATCCCAAGAAGTTTGCCCTGAGCGGGCCCGAGCAGCGCTTTCTGGCGCAGGGCAAGCAGCTCGAATCCCTGCTGGGTCAGCGTCTGCCGGGGCAGGATTACTACTTTGGCCGTCTGAGCCAGAGCGAGAAGCAAGCGCTGTTTGGCCACGATGTGCTGGTCAACTCGGTCGCCCTGATGCGGCTCGGCGATCTCGGTGTGCTGGCCTTTGCCAGCTCGGATCCCAGCCACTTCACCCCCCACAACGACACCTTGCTGCTGGGCCAACTGGGGCGCCTGCTGCAATTGCGTCTGCCCGAGCTGACTCATGGCTAGAACACCGGCCAGGGCACCCGCCAAAGCTCCCGTCGTCGCGCCGCCACTGCCTGCTGCACTGGCGGACGAGCTGGCGGCCTTTATCGAATACCTGAGGGTCGAGCGTCAGCTCAGCCCTCATACCCGCAATAACTATCAAGCCCATCTGGAGGCGATGACCGCCGAGCTGGTGACGCTGGGTCTGGCTGACTGGGGCCTACTCGAGGCGAGTCAGGTGCGTACTCTGGTGACCAGGATGCACAAGGTGGGCCTTGCTCCTCGTTCCCTTGCCACCAAGCTCTCTGCCCTGCGCAGCTTTTGCGACTGGCAGGTGCGGCAGGGGCGGCTGACCGCCAATCCGGCCCGCGGCATCGTCACTCCAAAACAGGGACGACCGCTGCCGAAAAACCTCGATGTGGACGAGATGTACCAGCTGCTCAATATCACCGACGAGCAGGATCCGCTGGCGGTGCGGGATCGCGCCATCATGGAGCTGATGTACTCCTCAGGGCTGCGCCTTGCCGAGCTGGTGGGGATCAATCTGGTGGATCTGAAGCTCGATGACCGTCAGCTCAAGGTGACCGGCAAGGGCTCGCGGGAGCGGGTGCTGCCGATCGGCCGGATGGCGGTCGAGTGGCTGCAGAAATGGCTCAAGGTGCGCCCGCTGCTGGCCGGGGACGAGAGCGAGGCGCTGTTTGTCTCCAGCCGCAAGCAGCGGCTGTCGGCCCGCTCGGTGCAGGCCCGCCTCGATGGCTGGGGCAACAAGCAGGCGCTCAACGCCCACGTCCATCCCCACAAGCTGCGCCACAGCTTTGCCACCCATATGCTGGAGTCCTCCGGCGATCTGCGGGCGGTGCAGGAGCTGCTGGGACACGCCGATCTCTCCACCACCCAGATCTATACCCACCTCGACTTTCAGCATCTGGCCAAGGTTTACGACAGCGCCCACCCAAGGGCCAAGCGTGACCCGGATGCGCAGGACGATGAATAACGGGCCCCGAGTCCCGTTGCAGAGGAGAGTCCATGCACTTCTATCGCCGCTGGCAGCCGGTTGCTGCCATCTCGTTTGACCTCGATGACACCCTCTATGATAACGGCCCCGCCATCGTGCGCGCCGAGCAGTGGATGCTGAGCCATCTGCGCAGCGAATATCTGGCCACCGCCATGCTCGACAAGCCGCGCTGGCTGGAACTCAAGCGCAGTGTGCTGAACAGCTCCCCCGAGCTGCGCCACGATGTCAGCCTGGCGCGCCAGCAGACCATCCGCGCCGCCATGGTCGCGGGGGGCATGGCTGACCAGCAGGCCAGCCGCGAGGCGGAGCAGGTGTTTGCTGCGTTTCTGGCAGAGCGCTCGAAGATCGAGGTGAGCGAGTCAACCCATCGGCTGCTGGCCAGACTGGCCGAGCGCTACCCGCTGGTGGTCATCACCAACGGCAATCTGGATCTGGCGCAGGCAGGGCTTGAGCCCTATTTCACTCTGGTCTGCAAGGCGGGGGCGGGCGCCAGAATGAAACCGGCGCCGGATATGTTTGAGCAGACTCGTAGCGCCCTCAAGCTGCCAGCGGAGCGGATCCTCCATGTGGGGGATCATCCCGAGACCGATGTGCTGGGGGCCCGCTTGCACGGCTTTCGCGCCGCCTGGCTCAACGAGCGGCAGCAACCGTGGCAACAGCTGCAACTGTTGCCGGACGTGGAGCTGACGGCGCTGGAGGAGCTGGCCGAGCTGCTGCTCTGATGGCGCTGGCGGGTGGCTATGCTCAGGCGGCAATGGCTGTCAGCGAATAGCGATGTATGGCAAGGGGTTACGACCGCTATTTGCGGCAAACCAGCCCGAGCAGGGTGTAGCGGTCGCGCTGGTTGACGCGACAGTAACTGATGCCGACGGGCAGCGCCTGCTGCAGGGTGATGGCGCTGTTCTGATAGCGGCAGACCAGATAGAGGGGGCTCAGGCTGCTATCGAGCTGGCTCCAGTAGTGGATCTCGTCGTTGTCGCCATTATCCGGTTTGAGCTGGGCCAGCTCGGCTGGATCACCGTCGAACAGGGCCAGATTATCGAGCCGGTGGCTGAGGGTTTCGTCCGGTTTGCCATCGTCATCGCGGGTGAACGCCTGCCAGCCCTGCTGCGGGGTTAGCAACTGCTGGCGAGTCTCGATGGTGGCAGGGCAATCAAATTGCAGGCTGGCGGCAAGGGCCAGGGTGGTCAGTAACATGGCCGCGGTTCTCTCTTCACGTCCTCACTATCGCGCCATGTTACGTCATCTTCCACCGAACAGCTTCATCAGTTTATCAAGCAGATCAAGCTGTTGTGGTGGCTGTTTCATGGCTTCCGCCTCCCGCTCCAGCAGCGCCCGCTGCTCCTGCTGGCGGGCGCTCAGCACCCGGTAGAGGGGCTCGACCAACGATTCCCGCTGCATCACCAGCTCCTGAAACATCGCCTGATTGATGCGATAGGTTTCGACGGTGGCCACCGCCCGTACCGTGAAGGAGCTGGGCTCGCCGGTGAGCAGGCTCAGCTCGCCAAAGAAGTCCCCCGCGCCGAGGGTGCCCAGTTTAAGCTCCCGTCCCTCGACGTTGACCACCATCTCGGCCTCCCCTTTGACCAGCACGAACAGCCAGCTGGAGACATCCCCCTGCTCCAGCATGATGTCGCCGCTGACGAAGGGGGCGAACTTCACCTGATCGGCCAGCTGGAGCTGCTCGTCCTCCTGCAACATGGCAAACAGCGGTAGTTTGCGCAGGGTGTCGGTACGCTCGGCAGTGTGGCGCTTGTGGCGCGCATCCTGATGTTGTTTCTCCTTGCTCATGAAGACGTTGAAGATCGGCGGGGTGAGGCGGCGATCGTTGCGGCGCAGGGCAGCATCGATCAGGCTGCGCACCATGGAGTCGGTCGGATCGTCGCGAGCCAGATCGGTCAGCCAGTAGCGCACCGCGTAGCGGGCAATCCCCCCTTCGACGTTCATCAGCAGACAGTCCGGTTGCGGATACTTGGCGACGCAGGGGAGCTTGGTCTCCCGCAGGGATTTCTCGATCAGCGCGATGATCTGGGTCGGCAGGGTATCCAGCGTCAGATCGAACCAGACCCAGCGCCGCCACTGCAGCGGTTCGCCCCGACGGCGGCCAAGCACGGTGAAGCGCTGCTTGAGCAGGTGGCTGTTGGGGATGACGACTGTCTCCCAGTTGCGGGTCTCGATGGTGGTGGCACGCCAGTTGATCTCCACCACCCGGCCCTGGGTGGTATCCACTTGCAGCCAGTCACCGATGGCAATGGAGTTGTCGAGCTGGATGGAGACCCCGGCCAGCAGGTTGCCAAGGGTATCCTGCATGGCGAAGGCGATGACCGCAGTGATCACCGCCGAGGTGGTGACTATCTCCCCGAGCGCCATGCCGGAGGCGTAGAGGCGAAACAGACCCCAGCCGATATAGCCGATGGTGATGACGATATCGGCGATGATCCGCGGGATCCGCACATGGCAGAGGGGTAGCAGAAACTCGAACAGCAGGATCCCCCACACCTTGACCAGTATCAAACCGGCCAGCAGGGTGGAGATCTCGACCAGCAGTTGATGGGGCAACGGCAGTTTGAACCAGCCCCCTTCGAGCTGGATCAGCAGGATGACCACCGCGCTTATCATCACGAAGCCGAGCTCGGAGAGCAGCTCCCGTCGCTGTCCCGGGCGGCGCCAGAAGTGGGTCAGCATCAGGGAGAGGGTGAGCAGGGTCCAGAACGGGTGTTCGCCAATCCAGATCAGTGTCGGTAGCGCAGTGAAGTTATCGCCAGCCATAGCAGCACCTTATTGTGGTTTACCTCCAGCATAGCTGCTGCGGTGCGGGGAAATGGTGCGTTGGGGCAGCAATTTATTTATCCTGTGCAGGACAAGGCAAAGGAGTGCGATTACGTGGAATTTTCAAAGAAAATCATCTGTTTGATGGCCCTGTTGCCACTGGCTGGCTGCGATCTGCTGACGGACAAGTACCGGGTCGAGTTCAGGGATGGTTCCTGGCGCGAAATAGCCATTACCCCTTTCGCCAGTGAAGCGCGCTGGCGCGAGGGGTGTGCCACCGGCGAGGTGCTGACCGATATGAAGGTGCCCATCAAGCACGGCGACACGGTCAATGGTCGGGAGCAGTTGCTTATCGGGGGCGAGAAGTTCGAGCTGGATGACAACAACCTCTACCGCAGCAACGGCATGGTGTTTGGCCAATCCCCTGACCATATCCAGCGTGGGCTCAAGGGGATGGATATCTGCCGTACCCTGCGCCCGGAGCGAGGCGGACTGCCCAAACTCAAGGCGCGGGGGTTTGGCGACTGAATCGATGGGGCTTAGCGGCCTGCCATCAATGCACTGCGCTGACGGCAGGCATCGCCAAAGGCCTGGAAGATCTTGATGGAGTGAGGATTTTCATTGGCCTTCCACTCCGGATGCCACTGTACTGCCAGCAAGAAGGGTGACAGGGTGGGGGCATGAAGCGCCTCGATCAGCCCATCCTCGGCGTGGGCCAGTGGCTCCAGTCCGTTCCCTAACCGGTTGATGCCCTGTCCATGCAGGGAGTTGACCGGAATCCGCGCTTCCCCCATCAACTCGGCAAACCAGCTGCCCGGCAGCAGTTCAATCTGATGGCTCGGCCCATACTGATCATCGACCGGATCGTCGGCATCCTCCCGATGGTCGTCATAGCCCGGCTCGTTGTAGACCTTCTGATGAATGTCCCCCCCCAGTGCCACGTTGATCTCCTGCATGCCGCGGCAGATCCCGAGGATCGGCAAACCACGGGCCAGCGCTCCTTTGATCAGCGGCAGATCGAACAGGTCGCGATCCCTGTCCTGCTGTTTCTCCGGGGTGAGGTTCTCCTGGCCGTAGAGGGCCGGGTCGATGTTGGAACCGGCGCCGCTCAGATAGACCCCATCGGCCAGATCCAGATACTGCTCCAGATCGGCGGTGCCGCAACAGGTGGGCACCAGCAGCGGGACGCAGTCGCTGATGTCGACCAGTGGCATGATGTATTTGTGGGTCATCACCTGATAGGCATGGCCGTTGCGGGGCTGGGCGCCCATGGTCATCAGCACGACCGGTTTACGGGTGGCGGGAGGCAGGGGATTTGGCATAGGGCACCTTGATTATCCTTGGCGTTGAAGTCTCATCCTGCGCCTTGGGCAGGCCCTTGCAAACCGACCGGGCAAGGGCATGCCTCAAGGCATGGTCATGGGATCCGGCGTCGGGCAGGGTGGCAGAATCGTCGGTCAGCCTGGGCAGCAACAGCCTGGATCCTCTCTCCAGTCTGCCAAGGCCGTTCAATATGTCAAACAAAATGATGCCAAATTGTTAACGAGTTTGTTTTGGCCTGCTCTGAAGTGGCGATTTAACGGGGCTGTTCAGATGGGGTGTCGTGGCCGTGTCGCCTGAATGGTGGATATATTAAACGCGTAGGATGGCGGGGGATGGATAGGGGAAAAAGGGTCAATAGAAACACGCCTCCGCGAGGGAGGCGTGTGTCGGGGATCACAGCAGATCTTCGATCTCGCCGCGCAGATACTGGTACATCTCGCGATAGGCGACCGGTGGCTTGTTCAGCTCCCGCTCCTTGTTGGCGGAACGGATCAGCTGGCGCAGCTTCTGGCGATCCAGCTCGTGGAACTGGGACATCAGCTCGTTGAGGGCGCTGTCACCTTCGGTGATCAGGCGCTCACGCCACTGCTCCAGCCGATGCAGACGGGCATTCACGGTGGAGTGACGATTCTTGAAGATCGACAGAGCTTCGATGATCGGCTCCGGGTCGCGGTTGCGCATCAGACGGCCGATGAACTGCAGATGGCGACGATAGGATTCGTCTTTCTTCGGCTTGAGCTTGCGCCCCAGCTCGATCGCATCAGCCAGCTCTTCGTCCATCGGCACTTTTTCCAGTTCGCTGTGGCTAAGGCTGACCAGCTCATCGCCCATTTTTTGCAGGGCGTCGGCGTCGCGTTTGAGCTGGCTCTTGCTCGGGCCCCAGTCTTCGAACTCGTTGTCGTCTTGATATTGACTCATCGGTCTCTTGATTCCTGTCATTCACGTTTGGTGGATATGTTACCAGCTTCTCCCGCTGGGCGCAGGGGTCTGATATGCTTACCCCCCTTTCCTTCTTTCATATAGATGTGAGTTATGGATCAGCAAGACCAAATCCGCCAGGATCAAGCCCATCTCGAGGCCGTGGTTGCCGAAGCCCTGGAGATAGCCACGGGACTGGGCGCCTCGCTGGCCGAAGTATCCATCAGCAAGCAGACCGGGTTGTCGGTGAATACCCGGGGTTGTGAACTGGAAAGCATTGAATTCAATAAGGATGGTGCCCTCGGCATCGCCGTCTATCGCGATGGTTGCAAGGGATCCTCCTCGACCACCGATCTGAGCAAACCCGCCATTCGTGCCGCTGTTGAAGCGGCCATCGAGATTGCCCGCCACACCTCGGCTGATGATTGCGCCGGTCTGGCTGATGCCGAGCTGTTGGCCTGGGATGCCCCCGACCTGCAACTGTGTCACCAAATCGAACTGGATCCCCAGCGCGGCATCGAGCTGGCCATCGAGTGCGAACGCTTGGCGCTCGGCCGCGATGCCCGCATCAAGCACTCCGACGGCGCCGGTTTCTCCAGCCATCTCGGCATCAAGGTCTATGGCAACAGCCATGGCTTCGTCAAAGGCTACGCGGCCTCGCGCAACTCCCTGAGCTGCGTGCTGATCGGCGAGCAGGATGGCGATATGCAGCGGGATTACGGCTATTCCTCCAGCCGTACCCTCGACGGGCTCTGGAGTCCGCAGCGCATTGCCGACGAAGCCGTTGAGCGTACCGTCTCCCGCCTCGGCGCCCGCAAGATCTCCACCCGCCATGCGCCGGTGCTGTTTCACCCCGATACCGCCTCCGGCCTGTGGGGCCATCTGGTGATGGCGATCAGCGGCGGCAACCTCTATCGCAAGTCGAGCTTCCTGCTCGACAAGCTGGGCAAGCAGATCCTGCCCGAGTGGCTCACCATTCAGGAGTTCCCGCATTTGCTGGGCGGGCTCGCCAGTACTCCGTTCGATGGGGAAGGGGTGCGTACTCGCGATATGGATATCATCCGCAATGGCGAGCTGATGAGCTGGCTGCTCACCTCCTACTCCGCCCGCAAGCTGGGGTTGACCACCACCGGTCATGCCGGTGGCATCCACAACTGGCAGGTTTCCAACTCCGGCCAGGACTTTCAGGGCATGCTGAAAGAGATGGGCACCGGCCTGCTGGTGACCGAGCTGATGGGGCAGGGGGTCAATATCGTCAATGGCGATTACTCCCGCGGCGCCGCCGGTTTCTGGGTCGAGAATGGCGAGATCGCCTATCCGGTCGAGGAGATCACCATCGCTGGCAATCTGGCCGAGATGTTCAGCCACATCGTGGCGGTGGGCAGTGACGAAGATGAGCGCTCCAGCCTCAAGACCGGCTCGGTGCTAGTGGAAAATATGAAGCTGGCGGGTCACTGATCCCGGTTTCAACAGAACCGAAACCATGAAAAAGGCCCCCTCGCCAACGCGAGGGGGCCTTTTTATCGGCCTGCGATCAGGGGGTTATCAGCCCTTGATGCGCTCGATGCGGCCGCCGAGACCTTGCAGTTTGTGCTCGATGTCTTCGTAGCCACGGTCGATGTGATAGATACGGTCGACGATGGTGGAGCCTTCGGCCACGAAGCCGGCCAGCACCAGACTGGCAGAGGCGCGCAGGTCGGTCGCCATCACTTGGGCACCCTTGAGTTGCTCGGTGTCACGGCAGATGGCTACGTTGCCCTGCAGTTCGATGTCTGCGCCCATCCGGACCAGCTCGGGAACGTGCATGAAGCGGTTCTCGAAGATGGTCTCGGTGACCATGCCGGTGCCTTTGGCGACGGCGTTCAGCACGGTGAACTGTGCCTGCATGTCGGTCGGGAAGGCCGGGTAGGGGGCGGTCTTGATGGTGACCGGCTTGAGGGTGCGGCCAGTCATGTCGAGGGTGATCCAGTCTTCACCCTTCTCAATCAGGGCGCCAGCCTCTTCCAGCTTGACCAGCACCGCTTCCAGCAGGGTCGGGTCGGTCTTGCGGCAGGTGATCTTGCCGCCGGTGACCGCTGCGCCCACCAGGAAGGTACCGGTTTCGATACGGTCGGGCTGGACGCTGTAGCTGCCGCCGTGCAGACGCTCGACACCGTCGATGGTCAGGGTGTCGGTGCCCGCTCCCTGGATCTTGGCGCCCAGGGTATTGAGGAAGTTGGCCAGATCGACCACTTCCGGCTCGCGCGCGGCGTTTTCGATCACGGTGCGGCCATCAGCCAGGGTCGCGGCCATCATCAGGTTTTCGGTACCGGTAACGGAAACCATGTCCATCAGGATGTGGGCGCCTTTCAGACGGCCATCGACACGGGCCTTGATGTAACCATCTTCGATGGTGATCTTGGCACCCATCAGCTCCAGGCCGTGGACGTGCAGGTTGACCGGACGGGCACCGATGGCGCAACCGCCGGGCAGGGAGACGTCGGCAGCACCGAAACGGGCGGCCAGCGGGCCCAGCGCCAGGATGGAGGCGCGCATGGTCTTCACCAGCTCGTAGGGGGCGACGTGGTTGTTCACCGCACCGGTCAGTACGGTGACGTTGCCGTTGACCTTGGTGGTCGCGCCCAGCATCTCCAGCAGCTTGATGGTGGTGCCCACATCTTTCAGACGCGGCACGTTGGAGAGGTGTACCTCTTCATCACACAGCAGGGTTGCGAACAGGATCGGCAGGGCGGCGTTTTTGGCGCCGGAGATGGTCACTTCGCCGTTGAGAGTGCAACGACCATCGATTTTGAATTTGTCCATTTTTACTTCGTTACCAAATCAGGAGGGCAATAGGAATTTACGTTCGCGTTTCCACTCGGCGTCGGTGAACGCCTTGATTGAGAGGGCGTGAATGGCGTTGCTGGCGATCTTGTCCATCAGCGGGGCATAGATGGCCTGCTGCTTCTTGACCCGGCTCATGCCGTCAAACATGTCGCCGACGGCGATCACTTGGTAGTGACTACCGTCCCCTTTGACATGGACTTCGGACAATGGCAGAGCCTCAAGGAGTATCGCTTCAATTTCAGAGACTTGCATTATGCGTCCTCGGTTGTGAGCGGGGTTGACTGAAACAGCCCGGCCACCCCGTACAGGTTGGCCAGGGTATAGAAATCACTGGAGGCGCCCACCAGTTGCGGTGTGGCGCCTCGCGCTAATGCGGCTTTGGCCCATTTGACCAGCAGGGCCAGTCCGGCGGAGTCGAGGGTGGTGACGCCGCCGAGATCGAGCCGGTCGTCCTGCCACCAGTCGGCACGGCGTTGCCACAGGTCATTGACCTGTGGCGCCTGCAGATCACCGCAGAGGGTCATGACTTGAGCACCAACGGCTTGGCGTTGTGTTCGCGCAACTGGGCGATCACCGCATCGATGCCGTTCTGGCGGATCAAACCGCCGAGCTCGCTCTGTTTGGCGGAGAGCAGGCTGATCCCCTCTGCCACCATGTCGAAGGCTTTCCACTCGCCGGTCTTGTTGTTCTTGCGCAGCTTGAACTCGAGGAAGATGTCCGGCTTGCCGGCCTCTTTCACGCTGACGTTGACGGCGGTGATGTTGCCGCTGGGGGCTTTGCCCGGCTCGACCTTGACGGTCTGCTTGTCAAAATGGGCCAGCGCGTCGGCGTAGGAGCTCACCATGTACTCGGTGAACACTTCGACGAAGGCATTGCGCTGCGCTTCGGTGGTCTCTTTAATCTGGTTGCCGAGCACCTTGTAGGCGGCGAAGCGGTTGTCCACATAGGGCAGCAGCTCTTCACGGATAATCACCCGCAGGTGATCCGGGTTGCTCTTCACCTGGGCCTGATCGGCCTTCAGGCGGGCGAAGGTCTGCTTGGCAGCCTGATCCACCAGCGCGTTGGGGTCGGTGGCATCGACTGCGGCCTGGGCAGACAGGGAAAAGAGCATGCTGGTCATCAGACCCAGCAGCAGGGCGATCTTCTTGAACATGGTTACTCCTTCTTGCTGTCTGATTTGCTGTCGGAGGATTGGCTGTAGAGGAACTTGCCAATCAGATCTTCCAGCACGATGGCGGATTTGGTGTCTTCAATCAGGTCACCGTCTTTGAGCATGGCGGTGCCCATCTCCTCATCGCTGAAGCCTGGCATCAGGCCGATGTACTGCTCGCCGAGCAGGCCCGAAGTGAGGATGGAGAGCGAGCTGGTTTCGGAAAACTCACCGGCACTCTTTTGCATCATCAGGGTCACTTCGGGCACCTGGGTTTTCGGGTCCAGTGTTATGTCGCTGACCCGACCCACTACCACGCCGCCGACCTTGACCGGCGAGCGCACTTTCAGGCCGCCGATATTATCGAAATGCGCGCGCAGGGTATAGGTTTCTCCTTCCGGTTTGAAGCTCAAACCGGCCACTTGCAGGGCCAGTGCCAGAATGGCTGCTATGCCAGCCAGCATGAAGGTGCCGACCAGGAATTCTACTTTGCTGAACTTCATCTTTACCTTATCCAAACATGACTGCGGTGAGTATAAAATCCAGGCCGAGCACGGCGAGGGATGAGTGGACCACGGTACGGGTCGTGGCCTGACTGATCCCGGCCGAGGTCGGCTTGGCATCATAGCCGTTAAAGAGCGCAATCCAGGTGATCACCAGGGCGAAGATCAGGCTCTTGATGGCGCCCTGCATGATGTCTTCACCCCAGTCGACGGAGGACTGCATGGCAGACCAGAAGCCCCCTTCGTCCACCCCCAGCCAATCCACGCCAACCAGTTTGCCACCGAAGATACCGATCAGGCTGAACATAAAGGCCAGCAGCGGCATGCTGATGACACCGGCCCAGAAGCGGGGGGCCACCACCCGGCGCAGCGGGTCGACCGCCATCATCTCGAGGCTGGAAAGCTGCTCGGTGGCCTTCATCAGGCCAATCTCGGCGGTCAGGGCCGAACCGGCGCGGCCAGCAAATAGCAGGCCGGTTACCACCGGGCCCAACTCCCGCAACAGGGAGAGGGAGACCAGCGGGCCCAGGCTCTGCTCGGCGCCGAAGTCTTTCAATACGTTGTAACCCTGCAGCGAGAGCACCATGCCGATGAACAGGCCGGAGACCAGGATGATGGCCACCGACTGCACGCCCACCACATAGAGCTGCTGGACCAGCAGCGGGAAGTGCTTGCGCGGCTCTGGTTTGCCCGCCAGCGCATGAAACAACATGATGGTGGCGCGGCCGACGGCGCTGATGACGCGCACGCCAACTCGCCCCAGCTTGCTTATTTGACTTATCAACATCACAGATCCTGTAGCAGGTCGCCTGCCGGAAAATGAAACGGAACAGGACCGTCGGGCAATCCTTTGAGGAACTGCTCGACTTCGGGATTGTGCTCCTCGCGCAGCTGTTCCGGTGTGCCGTGCGCCACCACCTTGCGATTGGCGATGATGTAGGCGTAATCGGCGATGGTCAGCACCTCGTTCACATCGTGGGTGACGATGACGGAGGTGATGCCGAGGGCATCGTTCAGCTCTTTAATTAGCTTGACCAGCACCGCCATGGTGATGGGGTCCTGTCCGACAAACGGCTCGTCATACATGATGAGGTCGGGATCGAGCGCAATCGCCCGTGCCAGCGCCGCCCGGCGCGCCATGCCGCCGGAGAGCTCGGAGGGCATCAGTTGCGCCGCCCCGCGCAAGCCCACCGCCTGCAACTTCATCATGACGATGGTGTGGATCAGCTCCTCCGGCAGGCCGGAGTGCTCCCGCAGCGGGAAGGCGACGTTGTCGTAGACCGTCATGCCGGTAAACAGGGCGCCGCTCTGGAACAGCATGCTCATCCGCTTGCGCACCTCGTAGAGACGGCTGCGGGAGAGGGTGGGGATATCTTCCCCGTCAAACAGAATGTGACCGGACTCCGGTTTGAGCTGGCCACCGATCAGCCGCAGCAGGGTGGTTTTACCGATGCCGCTCGGGCCCATGACGGCGGTCACCTTGCCACGAGGAATGGTCAGGTTGATCCCGTCATACAACAGCCGATCTCCGTGACTGAAGGTCAGATCGGAGATGGTGATCAGGTCATTGTTCAAACAATTGTCCATCCGGTGTAAATGAGGTGCGAATTTTATGGGGTAGTCTAGGTCTAAGCAACAGCAAGGAACAACTATTGAACAGGCCGCCAGCCCATTTGCACGACAGTTTTCTGCAACCAAGAGCGTTATCGGGAGCGGGACTTACCATCCGATTCGCTTATCCGGGCAGACTTTTTTATAATCCCGCAGCTAATTTCGGCCCGGAGCTGTGTCTTTATGTCTGTAAAGCCTGAGAAAGTGTCTGAACTGTTCGATTTTCGTCGCAGTGCCCGCGCGGTGCTGGACACAGAAAAGCAAGCCATTGATGGACTCTATCAGTATCTGAACGACGCCTTCGACAAGGCGTGCGAGATGGTGCTGCGCTGCGGTGGCAAGATAGTGGTCACCGGTATGGGCAAATCGGGCCATATCGGCAGCAAGATCGCCGCCACCCTCGCCAGCACCGGCACACCGGCCTTCTTCCTTCACCCGGGGGAGGCGAGTCACGGCGATCTGGGGATGATCTCCAGCGGCGACCTTATCATCGCCATCTCCAACTCCGGCGAGAGCGACGAGATCCTGGCCCTGCTGCCGGTGCTTAAGCGCCGCGGCATTCCGCTCATCTGCATGACCGGCAATCCGGCCTCCACCATGGCCAAAGAGGCCAACGTGCACCTGTGCATCAAGGTGGAGAAAGAGGCCTGCCCGTTGGGGCTGGCGCCCACCTCCAGCACCACGGCAACCCTGGTGATGGGGGATGCTCTGGCGGTCGCCCTGCTGGAAGCGCGCGGTTTTACCGCCGATGACTTTGCCCTCTCGCACCCGGGCGGTTCCCTTGGCAAGCGTCTGCTGCTGCGGGTAGGCGACCTGATGCACCGCGGCGAGCTGTTGCCCCGGGTAGGGATCGATGCCACCATCAGCCAGGCGCTGCTGGAAGTGAGTCGCAAGGGACTCGGCATGACGGCGGTGGTGGATGGCAATGGCCTGTTGGCCGGGCTGTTTACCGATGGCGATTTGCGCCGCATTCTTGACCAGCAGATCGATATCCATCACACCCCCATCAGCCGTGTGATGACAGCCAACTGTGTTACCGTAGGCCCAGAGATGATGGCTGCAGAAGCCGTCAAGCTGATGGAAACGAGAAAAATCAACGGATTACTGGTAGTGGATGAAGAGAAGCGCCCGCTCGGTGCCTTCAATATGCACGACCTGCTGAAAGCCGGAGTCATTTGATGCAAAACGTACCGACCCTCTATGGTCCGGTGACGCGCAGCCAGTACGACAAGGCGGCGCAAATCCGCCTGCTGGTGTGCGATGTGGACGGGGTGCTCTCCAACGGCCTTATCTACATGGGAAACAACGGCGAAGAGCTGAAAACCTTCTGTACCCGCGATGGTGCGGGCATGCGGGCGCTGCTTAATGCCGGGATCGAGATCGCCATCATCACCGGGCGCAACTCCCGTATCGTCAGCGATCGGATGAAAAGCCTAGGGGTGGCCCACGTGGTGCAGGGGGCCGATAAAAAGCTGCCGCACTTCGAAGCGCTGCTGGCCAAGCTGGGGTTAACCCCGGAGCAGGCCGCCTACATGGGCGATGACACCATCGATCTGCCGGTGATGACCGCCTGTGGCCTGGGTATCGCGGTGGCCGATGCCCATCCGCTGGTGCTGAGCCGTGCCGATCTGGTCACTCGTCTCGGCGGCGGCATGGGGGCGGTGCGCGAGGTGTGCGACCTCATTCTGCAGGCGCAGGGTCACGGCGACTATCAGCCCGAGGCCTCGGTATGAGCAGACAGACCCTGTTGTTCGCCTTGTTGCTGCTGGTGGCGCTGGTCGCCTGGCAGTTGGGCAAGGTGGAGCTGGTGCCGGAGAGCGCCGTCAAAATCGAAAACTATCAGCCGGATTTTGTCGCCAAAGATCTGGTGACCACCCGTTTTGATATCAATGGCAAGCGCACCGAGCGGCTGGAGTCGACCTACGCCGAGTATTATCAGATCCTCGAGCAGGCCACTTTCGACAAGCCGGTGGTCTACATGTATGACGAGCAGGGGGCCGCCGAGTGGAAGGTGACCGCCGAAACCGGCGTGCTCAACACCGGCGACAACGTCATCCTGCGGGACAAGGTGCATCTGGATGGTCTGCTGCCCACCTCCTTCATCTCCACCCTCGATACGCCCTATCTGGAGCTGGATCTGGTGACACAGGATGTGCGCAGCAACCGGGAAGTGAATATTCTGGGTCGGGATTTCCAGACCCAAGGGGTTGGCCTCAAAGGCCATCTGGACCGCAAATATTTTGAGTTACTGGATCAAGGTCATGCCATCTATTTCAATGAAAAACGCTAATCTGGCCCTCGCAGCCCTGTTGTTGTGTGGTGCGGTGACCGCCAAAGAGTCCGACTTTGCCGAGAAGGTCTACGTCGATGCCGTCAAGCAGGTGGCCGAGATGCAGGACAATCGCATCACCTTCGAAGAGGATGTGACCATCAATCAGGGCACCATCAAGATCAAGGCTGACAAGGTGGTGGTGACCCGTTCCGGCGAGAAAGGGGCCGAGGTAATGACCGCCTACGGCAAACCCGCCACCTTCTTCCAGATCCTGGATAACGGCAAGCCGGTCAACGCCCATGGCAACACCATCCGCTACGAGCTGAAGAACCGGCTGGTGACCATCACCGGCAACGGTCAGCTCAAGCAGGAGGATAGTCAGGTCAATGGCGATCTGATCCGCTACGACATCGTCAAACAGAAGATGATTGCCGAGAGCAAGAGCCCGAACCAGCGGGTCAAGACCGTGTTCCTGCCGGATCAGGTAGAGAATTTCGACAAGCCCGCCGATCAGCAGAAGCAGGGAAAATAAACCATGGCAGTGTTAAAAGCAGTGGGCCTGCAGAAGAGCTACAAGCGCCGCATGGTGGTGAGTGACGTCAGCCTGGAAGTGGGCACCGGCCAGATTGTCGGCCTGCTCGGCCCCAACGGGGCGGGCAAGACCACCTCCTTCTACATGATCGTCGGGCTGGTGCAGCGCGATGCCGGTCTCATCACCATCGACGATCAGGACATCAGCCTGCAGCCCATGCATGTGCGAGCTCGCAACGGCATCGGTTACCTGCCGCAAGAGGCCTCCATCTTCCGCCGCCTGTCGGTGTTCGACAACCTGATGGGGGTGATGCAGACCCGCAAGGGGTTGAGCCGCGAGGAGCGTGAGGACAAGGTTCAGCAACTGCTGGAAGAGTTCAATATCACCCACATTCGTGACAACCTGGGTCAGAGCCTCTCCGGTGGTGAGCGTCGCCGGGTCGAGATCGCCCGCGCACTGGCGGCCGAGCCGCGTTTTATTCTGCTGGATGAACCATTTGCAGGGGTTGACCCGATTTCTGTGATAGACATCAAGAAGATCATTCAGCATCTGAAAGATAGAGGCCTCGGCGTCTTGATTACCGACCACAACGTCAGAGAGACTCTGGACGTATGTGAGAAGGCCTATATCGTCAGCCACGGCAAGATGATTGCCGAAGGTGCACCGGCTGACATCCTCGCCGATGAACAGGTCAAGCGCGTCTATTTGGGCGATCAATTCAGTCTATAGTAAGGGGGCATGCCTTCATTTCCTTTGACGCCTGCCTCGCTGAACATAAGGATATCCCGACGTAGATGAAGCCGACATTACAGTTGCGTCTCGGTCAGTCCCTGACCATGACGCCGCAATTACAACAAGCGATTCGTCTGCTCCAGCTTTCCACCCTGGAACTTCAGCAGGAAATTCAGCAAGCGCTCGAAAACAACCCTCTGCTGGAGCAGGAAGAGAGCGAGCAGCAGGAGAGTGCACCGGAAGCGCCGGTCGATGACAGTCAAATGGACTCCAGCGATGCCATGGCTCAGGAGCAGATGCCGGACGAGTTGCCGGTGGATACGACCTGGGATGAGGTTTACTCCGCCGGCACCGCCCAGAGCGCCGGCCCCATCCACGATGGGGAAGATAGCGTCTATCAGGGGGAGACCACCGAAAACCTGCAGGATTATCTGCTGTGGCAGATGCGACTCACCCCGTTCAGCGACGTGGATGCCGCCATCGCCCTCGCCATCATCGATGCCATCGACGAATCCGGCTATCTGACCGTTGCGCTGGAAGACATTCAACAGGCAGTGGGTAGCGACGAGCTGGAGGTCGAACTCGACGAGGTCGAGGCGGTGCTCAAGCGGGTGCAGCATTTCGATCCGGTCGGCATTGCCGCCCGTTCGGTGCAGGAATGCCTGCTGATCCAGCTGGAGCAGTATGACCCGCAGACCCCCTGGCTCAATGAGGCCAAGGAGGTGATCCTCGAGCACATGGAGCTGCTCGGCAACCGCGATTATCGTACCCTCGCCCGCAAGACCAAACTCAAGGAGAGCGACCTCAAGGAGGTGCTGGATCTGATCCAGCTGCTGGAGCCACGCCCCGGTAACGGCATCATCCAGAGCGACTCCCAGTACGTGATCCCCGATGTTTCGGTGGTCAAGAAGGGCAACAAGTGGGTGGTCGAGCTCAATCCTGACTCCGCTCCCCGCATCCGGGTCAACGAGACCTATGCCGCCATGGCCCGCAATGCCCGCAGCAGCACCGACACCCAGTTTATCCGCTCCCATTTGCAGGAAGCCAAGTGGTTCATCAAGAGCCTGGAGAGTCGCAATGACACCCTGCTGAAAGTAGCCAGTTGTATTGTCGAGCAGCAACAGGGCTTTTTCGAGTATGGTGAAGAGGCGATGAAGCCCATGGTGCTCAACGACATCGCCGAAGCGGTGGAGATGCATGAGTCGACCATCTCCCGGGTGACGACCCAGAAGTACATGCATACCCCCCGTGGTATCTTCGAATTAAAGTTTTTTTTCTCCAGCCATGTGAACACCGAAGGAGGAGGAGAGTGCTCATCGACCGCAATTCGCGCGCTCATCAAGAAGCTGGTCACGGCAGAGAACCCTGCCAAGCCGTTAAGTGATAGCAAGATCGCGGATTTGCTGGCCGAACAGGGTATTATGGTGGCGAGACGCACGATCGCTAAGTATCGCGAATCCTTGTTTATCCCACCTTCCAATCAGCGCAAACGCCTGGTTTAGGCAAAACAAAAGGATGATGTTATGCAAATTAACCTGACCGGACACCATGTCGAGATCACCGAAGCTCTGCGTGATTATGTGAACAACAAATTTGCCAAACTCGAGCGTCACTTCGACCACATCAACAATGTTCATGTGGTGCTTAGCGTGGAAAAACTGAACCAGATAGCGGAAGCCAAATTGCACGTCAGCGGGGGTGAAGTCTTCGCCAACTCTGAACATGCCGATATGTATGCTGCGATAGACACCTTGCTCGACAAGCTGGACAGGCAGATCATCAAGCACAAAGATAAGTTAAACAAAAAATAACTATGCAACTTGAACACATACTGAGTCGGGACTGCACCAAGAGTGCAGTCCCTTGTACCAGCAAGAAACGCGCCCTCGAAATCATCAGCGAGCTGGCCGCCGAACGCCTTGGCACTTCCCGTCAGGCGCTGTTCGAATGTTTGCTGGCCCGCGAAAAAATGGGCAGTACCGGGATCGGTGCCGGTATTGCGATCCCCCACGGTCGCATTGATGATGAATTCCCGCCAACCGCGATCCTGATGACCTTTGCCGACCCTATTCCTTTCGACGCCATCGACAATCAACCGGTTGACCTGCTGTTTGCCTTGCTGGTGCCGGAAAGCGAGTGCAAGCAGCATCTAAAGACCCTTTCCCTGATGGCTTCCAAGCTCGGCGACAAGGCGGTCTGCCGCCAGTTGCGTCAGGCAACCAGTGACGAAGAGCTCTATCAGATCATGACCTCGGCCTGACAGCAGGCCAAGGATGAGACACCCGTTTTGGCGTGAGGGAACAAGATGCAGTTAATCGTGGTAAGTGGACGTTCGGGCTCCGGTAAAACGGTAGCCCTGCGAGTGCTGGAAGATCTGGGTTATTACTGTGTGGACAACCTGCCGGTCAATCTGCTGCCGCAGTTGATTGTCTCGGTCGAGAGCCAGTATGACAAACTGGCGGTCAGTATCGATGTGCGCAACCTGCCGAGCGATCCGGAGAAACTGGAAAATCTGCTGGCCCAGGTGCGCAATGAAGGGCGGGTAAAGTTCTCCAGCTTCTTCTTCGACGCCGACAACGGCACCTTGCTCAAGCGTTATGGCGAGAGCCGCCGCTTGCACCCCTTGTCACGCAACAAGCTGTCGCTGGATGAGGCCATTCGGGAAGAGACCAACCTGCTTTCGCCCCTCTCTTCAACTGCGGATCTGCGTATCGACACCACCAACCTCAGCATTCACGACCTGAGCGAGCTCATCAAGACCCGGGTGCTCGGCAAGAAAGAGAACGAGCTGGTGCTGGTGTTTGAGTCGTTCGGGTTCAAGTACGGCATTCCCAAAGATGCCGACTTCGTGTTCGATGCCCGCTTCCTGCCCAACCCGCACTGGATCCCCGAGCTCAAGCCGTTTACCGGCAAGGATGCGCCGGTCGCCAACTACCTCTCGGCGCAGGCCGATGTGATGTTGTTTACCCAGCAGATCGAAAACATTCTGGTGACTTGGTTACCCCATCTGGAGCGCAATAATCGCAGCTACCTCACGGTGGGCATCGGTTGCACCGGCGGTCAGCACCGTTCGGTCTTTATCGCAGAGCGGTTGGCCAGCGCGTTCCGCTTGCTTGGCAAGAACGTGCAGATCCGCCACCGCACTCTCGACAAGAGCTCCCCCCAATCCTGATGGATCAATAGGACGACCCGATGACTGTTTCCGCCTCGGTTGAAGTGAAAAACAAGCTGGGTATTCACGCCAGACCGGCCATGATGCTGTTCGAGCTGGTGCAGGGTTTCGATGCCCATGTCTTGCTGCGCAATGAAGATGGTGTGGAGGCCGATGCTGACAGCATCATCGGCCTGTTGATGCTGGATTCCGCGCAAGGGCGGCAGGTGGAAGTACAGGTTGAGGGCCCCGAAGAGGTCGAGGCCCTGGCCGCCGTGGTGGAGCTGTTCACCTCCGGCTTCAACGAGGAGTAGCCACTCCTCGTTTTATTCTGATCCGCAATGCAGTGATCGGCTGTGTAATGATTCAGGGTTTGCAGTATGGCAGCAGGGGATAGTCGACCTCATTGTTGCATCGATGAATCCCAGTCGCGGTCGATTATCTCGTCAGTAATATAATCGCCCTCATGACAAGCGCGCAGCGCCACAGCCGGAGCTGCGCCTTAGCTGGCCGATGCGGCGCTCGAGCTGGCCATTCTCTGCTGATAGCGCAGATCTTCTTCTATGGTGACCACCACTTCCAGCGGCTTGCCGGAACGGAATACCGAGATGGTCAGCTTGGTGCCGGGGCGGCTCTCGACAATCTTGTCCATGGCGCTGCGCACCCCACTGATGGCCTCTCCGTTGATCTTGAGCAGTACATCCCCTCGCTGCAGACCGCCTTTGGCCGCCGGGCCGTTGGGGTCCAGACTCTCCACCACCAGACCGCGCAGGTCGCCGAGGTTCATCATCCGCGCGACGATGGGATTGATCTCGACGCTGGAGACCCCGAGGTAGCCGCGGATCACCCGACCGTTAGCGATCAGCTCATCCATGATCCGTTTTGCCAGCCGGTAGGGGATGGCGAAGCTGATGCCGTAGCTCTCCTGGTTGCCGTTGAGGTGGTAGGTGGCGGTGTTGATGCCCACCAGGTCGCCACGGCCGTTGACCAGCGCCCCCCCCGAGTTGCCCTCGTTGATGGCGGCATCGGTCTGCAGCAGATCCTGACGGCCATTGCTGTCGGGCCCCATGCTGGAGAGGCCGGTGCGGCCGGTGGCACTGATGATGCCCTGGGTGATGGTCTGGCCGACGTTGTAGGGGTTGCCGATGGCGAGCACCACATCCCCCACTTCTGGTAGTCGCTCCGGATCCTGCGGGATCACCGGCAGGTTGTCTGACTCGATATAGAGCACGGCGAGGTCGGTGAGCTGATCGGTGCCGACCAGCTCGGCGCTGAAGACCCGGCCATCCTGCAACGCAACGATGATCTGGTCGGCATCGGCGATGACATGGTAGTTGGTCAGCACATAGCCGCGCTGGTTCATGATGACGCCGGAACCCAGCCCTTGCGGGCGTAGTTCTCCCTGATTGCCCTGATTGGGGGCAAAGCTGCGGGTGTAGATGTTGACGACGGCAGGGCCTGCCCGATGGGCGGCATAGGAGAAACTCAGTTCACGGGCATTGGTGATGATGCCGGGCAGTTGGGCACCACCGCGAAAATGGGGAAACAGCAGCAACAGCAGCGCCGCGACGGTCAAACCAAAACCGACAGACTTGCCCAAGTAACTGACTAAAGGGGGGATTTTCATGTCATTCTCATCCGTACAGGCTGCGCGCAGAGAATAACACTATCGATGGATAAAAATCACCCGCGGTGAAGGCCGCGGGTGATGGAGGGAGTGGCGAACAACTTGAGCGTTAGCGGATCACCAGATAGAGCGAGGAGTCACCGCGCTGGATGTTGAGCGCCAGCACGTCAGGCTTGTTCTTGAGCGCCTTGGTCAGCTCGCCCAGGGTGTTAATGCGCAGGCGGTTGACCCCGATGATGATGTCCCCCTTCTGCAGGCCGGAAGCGGCTGCCGGAGAGCGAGGATCAATGTCGGCCACCGCGACGCCGGAGACCGGGTCGGTAGTGGTGCTCAGCTTGGCCCCTTCCAGTGCCGGATGCAGCGCGCTGGCGCGCACTTCGCTGTCATCGGCCTGCTTCAGGGTCACCTTGGCAGTTTGTGATTTGCCATCGCGGATCAATCCCAGCTCGACCTGCTTGCCAGCGCCCATGGTGGCGATCTTGGCACGCAGCTCACCGAAGGAGCGAACCGGTTTGCCATCGATGCTTACGATGATATCGCCGGCCTTGATGCCCGCCTTGTCGGCCGCCGAATCAGGCATGACCTGATTGACAAAGGCACCATCCTTCTTGTTGTAGCCGAAGGTTTTGGCGATGTCTGAGGTAAGCTCGGTGCCGGTAATACCCAGCTGGCCGCGACGCACTTCACCGTACTTGACGATCTGCTCGGTCAGATCCCGCACCATGTTGGAGGGGATGGCAAAGCCGATGCCGATGTTGCCGCCGTTCGGGCCCAGAATCGCGGTGTTGATACCGATCAGCTCGCCACGCAGGTTGAGCAGGGCGCCGCCGGAGTTACCGGAGTTGATGGCCGCATCGGTCTGGATGAAGTTTTCCAGATTCTCGATGTTGAGGCCGCTGCGACCCAGCGCGCTGACGATACCTGATGTGACGGTCTGACCCAGACCAAACGGGTTGCCGATGGCCAGCGCATAGTCACCCACCCGCAGCTCGTCGGAGTCGGCGAACTTGATCTGCACCAGATCCTCGGCCTTGATTTGCAGCAGGGCGATGTCGGACTGTTTGTCTTCACCGATTTTCTTGGCCGCATACTCACGACCATCCTTCAGGTTGACCTTGATCTCGTCCGCCTCGTGAACCACGTGGGCGTTGGTGATCACGTAACCCTTCTTGGCATCGACGATGACACCGGAGCCGAGCGCCTGGAACGGCTGCTCGCTCACCTGTTCGTCGGGCATGTTGGGGCCGAAGAAGAACTTGAACTGCTCCGGCAGACGCTGACGGGTAATTTTTTTGCCAGAAACCGAGATATTGACCACCGCCGGGGTGACCTGTTCGAGAACAGGCGCCAGGCTTGGCATCTCCTGATTTGAGCCTAACAGGGAAGGCAGTGCAGCCTGAGCAGGGGCCGCAGACATGGCGATACCGACACTGAGGGCTAGCACACTGAGCATGGAAAGAGGTTTACGCATATGAAAAACAGCTCCCAGAAAAAGTTGCATTGCAATCGTCAAGGTCAGACCACGGGACTGGCCAATTAGTTCCTCGAGGAACTAGTTTGGTTGTTTGAGCAGTCCGGAAGAGGCACCCGCATAGTCGCGAGGCGGAACGCCCTGCTCTTCTGCCACATTGGCAGGGGCTTCTTCTACCAAGGACTCGCGGAACAGGGGCTCCTGCGCTTTGGCCAGGAATTTGCTCTGCTCGGCCATGTGGCGATAGAGGGTCTGATACTGCTCGGCCAGTTGTTCCATCAGCGCGGCACTGTCGGCGAAGTGGGTGTTGATCTGGCCCTGATAACTTTCGAGCTCCTTGTGGGCCTTTTTCAGTTCCTGTTCCAGACGGCCAGCATCGCGGCTACGCACCGAAAAACGGCCGAGAACGATACCGATAATCAAGGCCGCGACAGCCAGCAGGATCCCAGTTAACAGACTCATAGATGCTCCTTGTTACAGCTAAAACAGAGTGGGTTTATGCGGTCGTCATAACCGCCATGCCTTGAAGGCACTATACCGTGCGTCCTGAGGCCGTGATACCATTTTGTCCTCGATTCAGGGACTTGGAGAGGCGCTCAAGGATGACACCGCAGCAAAAATACCAGCAGGATCTGCTGCGCCCCGGCTTTGTGGCCGACCCCGCGCAGGGGGTGGCCATCAGCAGGCTGGAGCGACTGTATCAGGATTTGCTACGGCGCCCGACTCCGACCAGATCTCGAGGGCTGCTGGGTTGGCTGCAAAAGCCCAAGCCGCCGGAGCCCGTCCTGGGTATCTATATGTGGGGCGGAGTGGGCCGAGGCAAGACCTGGCTGATGGATACTTTTTTCGACAGCCTGCCGGGGACGCGCAAGATGCGCAGCCATTTCCACCGTTTCATGCACCGCATTCACGATGAACTGCAGGGGCTGAGCGGGCAGTCCGATCCGCTCAAGCTGGTGGCCAGCAAGCTTGCCAGCGAGACAGACATCATCTGTTTCGACGAATTTTTTGTCTCCGATATCACCGACGCCATGCTGCTGGGCACGCTGTTTCAGGAGCTGTTTGGTCACGGCGTTGTGCTGGTCGCTACTTCAAATATTCCGCCGCAGGATCTTTATCGCAACGGGCTGCAGCGAGCCCGTTTTCTGCCTGCTATCGAGCTTATCGAGCGCCATTGCGAGGTACTTAACGTGGATGGCGGTATCGACTATCGCCTGCGTACGCTGGAACAAGCCGAGATTTATCACTGCCCGCTGGATTTGCAGGCAAAAGCCAATCTTGACCACTATTTTCAGCAATTAACCGGTGGTCACTCGGCTTGCGAAGGGACGTTCGAGGTCAATCATCGTCAGCTGACGTCACTGGGGATGGGGGAAGGGGTGCTCTATATGGAATTCGAGCAACTTTGCTGTACTCCCCGTTCCCAGAACGACTATATCGAGCTGGCCAGGTTGTTCCATACCGTCTTGCTGGCCAATGTGCAGCCAATGGGTGCAGGCAAGGATG
The DNA here is from genome assembly GCF_027705265.1 of Aeromonas sp. QDB11. Taxonomy (NCBI): domain Bacteria; kingdom Pseudomonadati; phylum Pseudomonadota; class Gammaproteobacteria; order Aeromonadales; family Aeromonadaceae; genus Aeromonas; species Aeromonas sp. QDB11. Next base: position 88,521 of record NZ_JAPDBM010000008.1, read on the forward strand.
ACGCGGCTCGCCGCTTCATCGCCATGGTCGATGAGTTCTACGAACGGCACGTCAAGCTCATCATGTCGGCGGCGGTTCCCATGGCAGAACTCTATGGCGAAGGGCTGCTGAATTTCGAATTCAAACGCTGTCTTTCACGGCTTCAGGAAATGCAATCGCACGAATACCTTGCCAGAGTGCACCTTCCTTAGTCACAATACCGCGCCTGCCAGTCGGATGGGCATCTGCGGCAGGTAGGGCCGGGCGACATTTGCTAGCTTCATGGCAGTGAAATTAGCAGGTGATATTTAAGGCAACTTCACTTATAATCGCCCGGCCCACGTTACAGCTGTCGATAAGACAGCAACACTTTAAGCTTTACTTGTATTCGAAGGGGTACAGGTAGGCCATCGTTTGTTGTTTGTGGGAGAGCCCCCATAAGCAATTGGGTCTGTAACAGGTAATTGGGTTTAACTTAATGAAAACTTTCGTTGCCAAGCCAGAAACCGTAAAACGTGACTGGTACATTGTGGACGCAGAAGGTAAAACTCTGGGTCGTATCGCAACCGAGATCGCTGCTCGTCTGCGTGGTAAGCACAAAGCTGAATACACTCCGCACGTTGACACCGGTGATTACATCATCGTTGTAAACGCTGAGAAGGTACACGTAACCGGTAAGAAATTTACCGACAAAATGTACCACGCTCACTCCGGTTTCCCGGGTGGTATCAAGTCAATCAGCTTCGACAAGCTGATTCAGCGTAAACCGGAAATGGTAATCGAAGCAGCCGTCAAAGGCATGCTGCCGAAAGGTCCTCTGGGCCGTGCCATGTTCCGTAAACTGAAAGTTTACGCAGGCGCCGAGCATGCTCATGCTGCTCAGCAACCTCAAGTACTGGATATCTAATCGGGAACTGGCAACATGGCAGAAAATCAATACTACGGTACCGGCCGTCGCAAAAGCTCCACTGCTCGCGTATTTATCAAAGCGGGTAGCGGCAAGATCGTAATCAACCAGCGCTCCCTGGAGCAGTACTTCGGCCGTCCGACTGCCCGCATGGTAGTTCGTCAGCCGCTGGAACTGGTTGAGATGACCGAGAAACTGGATCTGTACATCACCGTTAACGGTGGTGGCATCTCCGGTCAAGCTGGTGCGATCCGCCACGGTATCACTCGTGCTCTGATGCAGTACGACGAAACCCTGCGTTCCGAACTGCGTAAAGCTGGCTTTGTTACTCGCGATGCCCGTAAGGTTGAGCGTAAGAAAGTCGGTCTGCACAAAGCTCGTAAGCGTCCGCAGTACTCCAAGCGTTAATTCGCTTTTGGTACTCACTCTTTCGAGTGTCAAAAAAGCCTGGCAGCCGCCAGGCTTTTTTTATTGGTAATATTACCGACATCAATGCTAACCACGCGTCACAAAAGACAAAAAATTGTTTCTTTATTGTTTTCATTGCTCACCGCTCTTTCTTGTCAAGTTGTTATCTTTTCTTTAAAATTTCCCCTGTTTTCTGTGGCAATTGTAAATCCAGCTTCCGCCGCTGTTGTCACGGGAAAAATGGGGAACAGGGACACTATAAGAATGTGCGGAGTCCACATGGGAGAGTTTTTGGATGAGCAATGCGCCAGTTGATACCGGTCGCCGCAGATTTCTTACCTGGTCAACGGTTGCCGTTGGTGGGGTAGGAGCTGCGTTTACCGCAGTGCCGTTTATAAAGTCATGGAATCCGAGTGCCAAGGCCAAAGCAGCCGGGGCGCCGGTTGAAGTCGATATCAGCAAGTTGGAACCGGGTCAGCTCATCCGTGTCGAGTGGCGAGGCAAGCCTGTCTGGGTGGTGAAACGCACCAAACAGACGCTGGATGCCTTGGCTGCCCATGATGACAAGCTGCGGGATCCCTCATCTGAAGAGCCGCAGCAGCCTGACTATGCCCATAACGGGTACAGATCGATCAAGCCCGAAATTTTTGTCGCGGTCGGTATTTGCACCCACTTGGGGTGTTCACCTTCCTATCTGCCTGACAGCTTTGGCGAGCAGGTGCAGGGCGTCACGTCCGGCTTCTTCTGCCCGTGTCATGGCTCCAAGTTCGACATGGCCGGCCGTGTGTTCCAGGGGGTGCCTGCACCGCTGAACCTGGTCATTCCGCCCTATCAATTCATTAATGACACCACCATTCAGGTCGGTGCCGATGGCAAGGAGGCCTGACCATGTTGAGTAAACTGATGGGCTGGATCGATTATCGATTCCCGCTCACGGCCATGTACAACGACCATATGGCCAAGTATCCGGCACCGAAGAACCTGAACTTCTGGTACTTCTTCGGCTCGCTTGCCATGCTGGTGCTGGTCAACCAGATTATCACCGGTATCTGGCTGACCATGAACTACAACCCCTCTGCGGAAGGTGCGTTTGCCTCCGTGGAGTACATCATGCGCGATGTGGAGTACGGCTGGCTGCTGCGTTACATGCACTCAACCGGCGCGTCTGCATTCTTCATCGTGGTCTACATGCACATGTTCCGCGGCATGATCTATGGCTCTTATCAGAAGCCTCGTGAACTGCTGTGGATCTTCGGCATGCTGATCTTCTTGGTGCTGATGGCGGAAGCCTTCATGGGCTACTTGCTGCCCTGGGGCCAGATGTCATTCTGGGGTGCTCAGGTCATCATCTCGCTGTTTGGCGCCATTCCGGTCATCGGTGACGATCTGACCCTGTGGATCCGCGGTGACTACGTCATCTCCGGTGCGACCCTGAACCGCTTCTTCGCGCTGCATGTCATCGCATTGCCGCTGGTGTTGGTGATGCTGGTTGCCATGCACATTCTGGCGTTGCATGAGGTGGGGTCCAACAACCCGGATGGCATCGACATCAAGAAGCACAAGGACGAAAACGGCTGGCCGCTGGATGCTGTGGCGTTCCACCCTTACTTCACCGTCAAGGATATGATCGGTGTGGCGGGCTTCCTGTTCTTCTTCTGCGCCATCATCTTCTTCAAGCCGGATATGTGGGGTTACTTCCTCGAGAAGCCGAACTTTGAAGTGGCCAACGGGCTGAAAACCCCGGCACATATCGCGCCTGTGTGGTACTTCACGCCGTTCTACGCCATTTTGCGGGCGGTGCCGGACAAGCTGCTTGGCGTCATCATGATGGGTCTCTCCATTGTGGTGCTGTTCCTGCTGCCGTGGCTGGATCGCTGCAAGGTGCGCTCGGTGCGCTATCGCAGCAAACTGCACAAGCTGAACATTGCCCAGTTTGTGGTGTGCTTCGTGATTCTGGGGATCCTCGGGGTGCTGCCGTCGACGCCGACTCTGACGCTGATTGCCCAAATTTGTACCTTGGGTTATTTCGGGTTCTTCGTCCTGCTGTTCTTCTATAGCAAGAACGAAAGCACCAAGCCGCTGCCGGAGAGGGTGACATTTAAATGAAAAGAATAATATTTGCAGTGCTGACCCTGCTGCCGTCACTGGTGTTTGCCAATGCCGGGGCCGTGCATCTGGACAAGGCCAACTATGACCTGAGCGACAAGGCTTCTCTGCAGCGTGGCGCCGCCACCTTCATGAACTACTGCTTTGGTTGCCACAGCACCCAGTACCAGCGTTACAACCGGGTGGCAGAGGATCTGGGGATCCCGGCCGATCTGATGGCTGACAATCTGATCGTCAATGGCGCCAAGATTGGTGACCTGATGGAAAACTCGGTCTCGGAGAAGGATGCCGCCAAGTGGTTTGGTGCGCCGCCTCCCGATCTGACGCTGGTTGCCCGGGTGCGTGGTGCTGACTGGATTTACACCTATCTGCGCTCCTTCTATGTGGATGAAACCCGTCCGTTCGGGGTGAACAACGCCGTATTCCCGTCCGTGGGCATGCCCCATGTACTGGAGCCGTTGCAGGGAACCCCCCGTGCCGAGTTTGCCACTCACACGGTCGATGGCGTGGAAACCCATCAGGTTGTCAGCATCAAATCTGATGGCAATGGTGAAATGAATAACGAAGAGTATGATCAGACGGTGCTGGATCTGGTAAACTTCTTGGTCTACTCGGCTGAACCGGTACAACAGGAGCGTGAACGTATGGGCTTCTGGGTGCTTGGCTTCATCGTGATCTTCTTCATCTTCACTGTGCTGTTGAAGAAGGAATTCTGGCGCGACGTTCACTAAGCGACCAGATCCGGGTAATATAATGCACGGCAATGAAGACCAAGATGCTTCATTGCCGTTTCTGCTTTTTTATGACGGGAGGGTTCAATGGCTGTAGCTGCCAATAAGCGTTCGGTAATGACGCTGTTTTCCGGTGCCAACGATATGTTCAGCCATCAGGTGCGTATTGTCCTGGCGGAGAAGGGTGTTAGCGTGGATATCTGCCAGGTTGACCCAGCCAATCTGCCGGATGAGCTGGCCGAGCTGAACCCGTACAACTCTGTACCGACTCTGGTGGATCGTGAGCTGGCACTCTATACCTCACGCATCATCATGGAGTATCTGGACGAGCGCTTCCCGCATCCGCCCCTGATGCCTGTTTACCCGGTTGCTCGTGGTAACAGCCGTCTGATGATGCACCGCATCGAGCTGGACTGGTACTCCCTGGCCGACAAGATCATGGCCGGTACCGATGCTGAAGCGGCACGCAACGAACTGCGTGACAACCTGCTGGCCATCGCGCCGATCTTCGGTGAAATGCCCTATTTCATGAGCGAAGAGTTCGGTCTGGTGGATTGCTACATGGCTCCGCTGCTGTGGCGTCTGCCGAGCCTTGGCATCGACCTGACCGGTCGTGGTGCCAAAGAGCTGAAGGCCTACATGGTTCGTCTGTTCGAGCGTGAATCCTTCCAGGCCTCTCTGACCGAAGCCGAGCGCGAGATCCGTTCTGGCGTATGAGCATGGAACCGACAATGACACCGAGCCGCCCGTACCTGTTACGGGCGTTCTTTGACTGGTTGCTGGACAATGACCTGACCCCCCATCTGGTGGTCAACGTCAACATTCCCCATGTGATGGTGCCGATGCAGTTTGCCCAGGATGGGCAGATAGTGCTGAACATCGCGCCTCGTGCCGTGATGCAATTTCATATGGATAATGAGGCCATCAGCTTCAGCGCCCGCTTTGGCGGGGTATCCCAGCAGGTCTATATCCCGATGGCGGCCGTGCTGGCTATCCATGCCCGGGAGAACGGCGTGGGCACCATGTTCCCGCCCGAGCCGGGTTACGACATCTGGCTGGAACAGGCCGAAGCGCCGGTGGAGCCTGAGCCGGAACCGCCGCGCCCCAGCGGTCGTCCGACCCTGAAAGTGATCAAATAAAAAACGCAGCCGATTGGCTGCGTTTTTTTATGCCGCGTGGTTTTAGTTCTGGGCGAACTCGAAGGCCTTGATCACGCGCTTCACGCCCTCAACGTGGCGGGCAATCTGCACTGCCTGTTCCCCCTCCTGACGCGTCACCAGACCAATCAGGAACACCTCGCTATTCTCGGTGACCACCTTGACCTTGGTGCTGTCGAAGTTTTTGGTACCGAACATGTCGGCCTTCACCTTGGAGGTGATCCAGGAATCATTACTGCGAGTAGTGAAGCTGGCGGGCTGGCCGAGGCGCAACTCGTTGTAGACGTGGCGGACCCCTTCGATGCGACTGACAATTTTGCCTGCCTCAATCTTGTAAACGTCAGAAGGTGTCTGGCCGACCAGCAGCACGCGGCCGTTGTTGCTATAGACGCTGATCTTGCTGGCTGCGCTGAGCGGTTTGTTGTCGGCCAGCAGATTGGCCGCTTTCAGCTCGATGGTCTGGTCATCCCACTGTGCGCCCAGCGTTCGGCGATCGCCAGAGGCCTTGGCTGTCCCTGCGGCGCCGCCAACAACCACGGCTGCGCAGCCTTGCAGCAGCAGGCTGCTCACCAGCAGACCGAGCAGGATAGTGTGCTTTTTCATGGTTTCAATCTTCCTGTTGCGGGAAAAGTGTCTGGTCGATGAGATCACACAGGCAGTGCAGGGTCAACAGGTTCACTTCCAGAATGCGAGGGCGACGGGCGGATGGCACACGGATCTCCACATCGTTCGGACCGAGCAGACCTGCCATTTCGCCACCGTCCCCCCCGCTCAGCACCACTATGGTCATGTCGCGGGAGAGGGCGGCCTCGGCGGCCTTGATCAGGCTGCGGCTGTGGCCGGAAGTGGTGATGACCACCAGAATGTCGCCGGGCTGGCCCAGTGCGCGGATCTGCTTGGCGTAGACCTCTTCAAAACCGTGATCGGTGGCGATGGCGCTGATGGTCGCCATGTCCGGGGTCAGGGCCATGCCGGGCAGGGAGGGGCGCTGGGTCTCGTAGCAGTTGACCAGCTCGGAGATGAACAGTTGCGCCAGTGCGGCAGAAGGACCGTTACCGCATGCCAGCACCTTGTGGCCATTGAGCAGGCAGATGGTGATCATCTGGGCCGCAGTATGGATGGCATCCGGCAGCGCCTCGGCGGCGGCTATCTTGGTCTGGATGCTTTCGGTGTAGTTCTCTTTGATGCGGTCAGTCATAGGGTCCTCTTAAAACGCGTTCTGGATCCAGGCTGGCTGGTCGCCCTCGAACGCAATCACATCGAATCGGCAGGCCTGATTGGCCTCGTTGATGGCATGTTGCTTCAAATAGTGGCGCGCTGCCAGCATGATCTTGTGCTGTTTGCTGCGGGTGACCGAGTTGGCGGCCCCGCCATGGCTGCTTGTGGCCCGATAGCGCACCTCAACAAACACCAGGGTCTGGCCCTGGTGCATGATGAGATCTATTTCGCCGCCACGACAGCGGTAGTTGCGCGCTACCGGTTGCAGGCCCCGGGCCTGCAACCAGCGTTCAGCGACTTGTTCAAAGTGCTGTCCCTTGCTCGTCGGTGAGGGGAACAGGCTCGGCAACTGCTGGCGCATCCGTTTCCATAGTTCCTTCATTGGAGGGCTCCTCCAGCTGCTGAACAGCGTTCTCGTCGACCAGTTTGCCGTTCTGGTAAGTCCCCCAGCTCAGCATCCGCACGATATTGCCCTGGGCATCCACGCTCAGCTGACCGCTCATGCCGGCCTGTTGCATGCCGCCCACCTTGCGCATCTGCTGCAGGTTCTCTGCCAGGCTGACGGCATCGTAACCCATGGCAAACAGCCGCAGCAGGTCACCCTGAGTCTGCGGCCAGAGCAGGGCGATCTGCTCGCGCTGTTTCTCGTAGCCGCCAAGCAGCAGCGGCATATCGGCGATATGCATGCCATTGAGCTCGGAGGCGACCTCGGTGGCAGCGCTGTCGTAGCCACGGGAGCTGGTGTAGATGGGCAGGCTGCCCATCGGATTGACCGAGACATCCACGTAGGGCTTGATCATCCGGGTTTCCAGACTGTTGGCCACCACGTAAACCGCATCGATGCTGCGCGGTGCGGCATCAGAGAGTTGCACCACTTCACCAGCACGGGCGGTAGAGCGGCCGCTCAGGGCATTCTTGACCATCCCCTGTACTTCGTTGCGGGCACCGAAGGTGGCAACGATCGGCTTATCCTGGCTCAGGGTGGCCCAGCTCTGCTCGAACGCCTTGATACTGCTGTAACCGATCCGCCCCTGAGCGGCGATCAGCAGCGGTTTGCGGTAGCCCTGAGTGTAAAGGTACTGGGCTGCCTGCGCGGCATCTGCGGCGGCAGAGAGGGAGAAGTAGTAGGTGGTATCGTTGACGATTGGCTTGTCCAGCTCGTTGAGCGCCAGCACCGGCACGGTCGGATTGGCCTTGAGCAGCTCCTCGACCCGGTCTTTCAGCAGCGGGCCGATGATCATGTCCGCCCCTTCCTGAATCGCCTGCTTGTAAAGATCGCCGGTCGACTTGCTCTGGGTGTCGTAGAAGTTCAGGGTAAATTGCCCCTGATTCTCCTTATAAGACATCAGCATACCGTTGCGGATGGCGGCGCCCTGCGGCTCCAGATTACCGGAGAGGGGCAGCAGCACGGCGATCTGCTGCACCGAGGTGCTGGCAGTGGTAGCCAGATCGCCCAATCCTGCCGGCATATCTTTCTGGGCCGGATGGTTGGGGAAGTCGCGCTTCCAGCCTGCCAGCTGCCGCGCCAGCAGGTTTGGCTGGGCACCAAACTCGTTGACCAGTGCCGCCAGTCGCAACCAGCCGGTGGTCACATCAGGGGCCGGCGCCTCTTCCAGCGCTTGCAGGGTGGAGGGGGTCATGCTTTTGAGCAACGACCAGATCTGCTGATGGTTGGTCGCCTGCTCGCTCTGATTGAGGTAGGGCTCCAGTGCAATCAACGACTTGGCTGCGCCAAACTTGTTGTTGATGTCGAGCTGCAGCACCACGCGTTGGCGATACCAATCCTTCTGGGTATCGGCATCCAGCACCACCTCGGGTTTGCCTTCCAGCAGGATCAGCGCCTGATTGGCGTGGCCCTGCGCCAGCAACAGATGGGCTTGCAGCAGTTGCAGCTGCGCCTTCTGGGTGGGCTCCTTGGCCTGCTTCTGCAATTGCTGGAACAGTGCCGAGGCCGGTTTGGCCTGGCCCAGCGCCAGATAGCTGCGTGCCGCCAGCATCTGCCAGGTAAAGGCTTCAGCCGGCTTGGCCGGGTCCACCTGCTCAAGATACCACTGGGCATTCTTGGTCAGATTGGAGAACGCAGAGGGCATGCCTGACTGCCCTGACGGTTGATTGGGCTCCGACGCACAGGCGGCGAGCAGTACTGCCGCGAGTATGATGCCGAAGAGTCGTGATACACTTAGCTGCTTTGTAACCCGGTTCAAGTTCATTCCCCGACCAGTGTTGAAGTTCCCCATAGTGTAAACGGGCCAATATGGCGACACAATTGTCGGGGCACTCGGAGATCCCATGAGTGACATCCCAACCCTGTATATAGTCCCCACTCCGATCGGCAATTTGGCGGACATCACCCAGCGTGCATTGGACATTTTACGCAGTGTCGATCTGGTGGCAGCCGAAGATACCCGTCATACCGGTATCCTGCTCAGCCACTACCAAATCTCGGTGCCGACCTTCGCCCTGCACGATCACAACGAGCAGCAGAAGGCCGATGTGCTGATCGGCCGGATCAAAGAGGGCAAGAGTGTTGCGCTGGTCTCCGATGCCGGCACCCCGCTCATCAGCGACCCCGGTTATCACTTGGTCACCCGCTGTCGTGAAGCCGGGGTCAAGGTGGTGCCGCTGCCCGGCCCCTGTGCCGCCATCACCGCCTTGAGCGCCGCCGGTCTGCCTACCGATCGCTTTGCCTTCGAAGGCTTTTTGCCCGCCAAGAGCAAGGGACGCGACGATCGTCTGCAAGCGGTCATCGAAGACACCCGCTCGCTGGTGTTCTACGAATCGCCACGCCGGGTGAAGGATACGGTGGAAGCGATTGCTCGCATTCTCGGCGAGCGTCAGGTGGTGGTGTGCCGCGAGCTGACCAAGACCTTTGAGTCGATCCACGGTCTGCCTGCTTCTGAAATGCTGACCTGGCTCGGTGAGGATGACAACCGCTGCCGCGGCGAGATCGTGCTGGTGGTGGCTGGCGCCTCGAAAGATGAAGAGGATCTGCCTGCCGAGGCGATCCGCACTTTGGGGCTGCTGGTAGCCGAACTGCCACTGAAAAAAGCGGCTGCCCTGACCGCCGAGATCCACGGCGTGAAGAAAAATGCCCTCTACAAATACGGTCTCGAGCACTATTGAGCCGATGAAATAGGCCAGCAGACTGTTTTCTGACCTGTGCAATCCCCCGTACCGGCAAGCATTCAGCCTGTCAACGGGGGTCAAAGCGCGATAAATGGCTGTAAACGGGAATTGCCGGTTTACCCCGTGTGTATCGCAAGGCTATAATCCGCGCTCGGAGTTGGCTGGGCAATCGCTGCTTCGTCGTTGTGTCCCTCGGGACAGACGGGCGGAGGGGAGGAAAGTCCGGGCTTCATAGGGCAGGGTGCCAGGTAACGCCTGGGGGGCGCGAGCCTACGACCAGTGCAACAGAGAGCAGACCGCCGATGGCCCGCAAGGGATCAGGTAAGGGTGAAAGGGTGCGGTAAGAGCGCACCGCGCGACTGGCAACAGTTCGTGGCACGGTAAACTCCACCCGAAGCAAGACCAAATAGGCCCCTATTGGCGCGGCCCGCGTTGGGGGCGGGTAGGTTGCTTGAGCCAGCGAGCGATTGCTGGCCTAGAGGAATGATTGCTACCCGGGGCAACCCGGTACAGAACCCGGCTTACAGGCCGACTCCGACCTCATTCCGAAGAGCCCCGCGATTTATCGCGGGGCTCTTTTTTATGCATGAGAAAATATGGCTTCGTTGGTCGGATATTTTTTGTCTCGCCATGGGCGTTGTTTCCCAAATCAACCATCAAGCCACAACTTCCCCAGCCCCAGGTGACAGCTACACTCGGGGCTTTCTGAC
>NZ_JAPDBM010000009.1:0-98118 GCF_027705265.1 Aeromonas sp. QDB11
TAGGCAGAGAAAATCCAAGCAAAACAACACGTTAGACGGTATTATTAATTCGCTTGCCGCTTAAGGTTCTGTACATGAGCCTGTGCTATCAAGATACGTGCGGCTATTATTCCCTGTTCAGTCAGCTCAATCTTCCGCAGCGATCCTTTGGTTTTTGGCGTCTTATAAGCACCATCAACCAACGCGAGATCTACCGTCAAGATCCGTTTGTCTAGATCAAATGCTTCTACGCTCACAGCCAGTAATTCACTGATCCGCAATCCGGTTGCAAGCCCTAATTGGATTAATGCCACTTCAATCGGATTGCTTTCTTGCCGTTGCAGCAAGAGTTTTATCTCTTTTTTTAGAAAGGGTTGCGGCTCTTCAATCTCAAACCGGCATTTCTTGATGCTATCCATCGGGCTCAATGCTATCAGGCCATCACTCTTGGCTCTGGCAAACACCTGCCTGAGAATATCGAGGTAATGATTAACGGTATTACCCTTATACCTCTTAAGGAGTTTGGCAATCATTAACTCTAATTTGGTCGTGGTGACCGTAACCAATAGCTCTTTTCCAATCAGCGTCTGAAGTTGCTTTGTCTTTCGATAATAGGCCTTAAATGTTGATTGGGCGTACTGGTTTTTCTTGATCGTCAGGTTTTCAGTCAATGCATCTGCAACAGTTTTTCGATCTAGTTCTGTGGCCTGCGGGTTCTTGTCATAGGTCATTTGCTCTCATTCCAGCTAACTCTTGCCAGCAGGTTACGAGCGTTCAAGCACCACGTCAACACATTTCGATCACACATTTTTATGGATGTCAATATTTATATTTACAAATATTTATAGGGGCTAATATTGACATGGGCGCATAATATGAATCGGTACTGCAACGACCCACCGTATTGAGATGGGTTGGCTCCTGCGCCCTGGCTATGGCACCAGATGTCATGCTGTCTGGGAGGGGCGCTAACCGCTACATACAGCGCTTAGCGACATATCCAGAGCTCAGGTGGCCTCTCTTCAAATGACGGTCACTAGATCCGCCGGTATCAACTCGATCTTCGCTTTCAACAGGGCAATGCTCACCCGTTTGCCGTAGCGGCCAAAGGTCAGCCCCTCCTTGCTGTGTCCTACCAGCTCCGCCACGATGTGCTCTGCCACATCCGCCTGCTGCAACTCATCAACAAAGGTGTGGCGCATGCCATAGATCGTCGGCCGCCCCTTACCGACAATGCCTGCATTGGTGAGATGGCGCTGGAACCGACACACCAGGTTGTGTGACCAGTCGGCGTCCTGGCCCGAGGGTTTATCATCAAACAGGTACTGGCTGCCCTGGCTACGGCAGTGGCCGACATACTCTAGGAAGTGATGTCTGATCAGTGCACTGTGCAGCGGAACATCACGGTAGGCGTTGGCCGTCTTGAGCTGCTGATCTTCTTCGCCCGCCTCGACCACCAGACACCAGATCCCCTCGATCTGTTTGACGTTCCGGGTCTTGAGTTGACATGCCTCAGACGGGCGCAGTCCGGCGTAGAGGCAGAGCAGCGGCACCCAGAAGTCCTGGGGCTTGAGTTTTTTGCCTTTTTGGGATTGTTTGGCTCGCAGGCTCGCAAACAGGGTGTCCAGTTGCGGGCGATGCCAGCGTACCCTGGCTTCATCTGCCCGCTTTTTCACTGGCTTCTTGCCCGCCGTTAAGCTGTCGAACGGGTTGCGGCTGCAATAGCCCAGGATCATGCACCAGCGGAAGAACTGCTTGGTGGCGGCAAGGTAATCTGATTTGGTTTTGAAGCTGATACTGTCGTTACGGAGCAGAGTGTTACGGAAGGCTTGAGCTAGGGCAGGCGTTATCTCATCGACCATGTGCCCCTTGGCCCAAGTGACGAACGCCTGAACCCGCAGTTGGAGTTGTCCGACGGATTTATGCTGGATCCCCTCACTGGCCTTACTCTCAATAAACTTCGTCAGCGCCTGTCTGAGGGGGACCCCTGTAGTAGGTGGAGAGGTATCGACGGGTTGCTTGATGGTCTGGGGAACGGACGAAAGCGCAACAGAAAGAGCATGATATTGCGGTACGGTAAAGCCCGCCGCTTTGAATGCATCGATCTCAGCTCTGATCCAGGCATGAAAACTATGGGTCGTGGCATCGGCAGGTGTCGCCGCAATGAGGGTGCGGACACGCGCCGCCAGCACCAGATTACGGTCTACGGCAACTTGACGTTCTTTGGTAAGGAGGGAAGTGCGGATAGCAAACGGCAAGCCTCGGTCACGCAAATTCTTGGGCAAGGGAAGCCGAGTGTAGTAGGTGCCGGAGGCATTTTTGCTCAGATACATGATTGTTCCACCCAGTTGATCCAGGAAAAAAATCACGTAAGTCTAGAAATGAAAAAACCCGTTGAAATTCAACGGGTTATATTTGGCGGTGAGGGAGGGATTCGAACCCTCGATACGTTGCCGTATACACACTTTCCAGGCGTGCTCCTTCAGCCACTCGGACACCTCACCAAATTTTGGTCTGTGGTTTAACGTGTTCAGCCAACACGGTGTTCGCTGCGCTGTTGCGCTGGAACGGGGCGTAATTTAGGGGAAAGCCCCGCCCGCGTCAACGGCTTTTTTCACCTGACGAACCGTTCGAACACTTAATGCACAGATTCCGGTGCAACCTGGATTTCCGCCAGGTTGAGGAAGCCGGAACGTTCGCATTCGGCAACCAGTTCGTGGGTGGCAGCGATGGTGCTTTGCACGAACAGCAGGAACTGCTCAACGCTGAGTCCGGCCTTGGTAAAGACGGTGTGGCCGACAACCAGCCGCGGCAGGTTGTCATCGATGATATCGAGGAACACCTTGAGGGAGGGGTACTGCATATTGAGTCGGCCCAGTTCGGCGACCAGCGGCAGCATTGCGGAGGGGCGCACTTCCAGCTCGGAGGAGAACAGCAGGCCTTCCTCTTCCACGAAGATCCGGCTCTCCTGAATACCATCGACCGACTGCAAAGAGACAATGTGGATACCGTGACACTGGTCGCAGACATAGTGCTCGATACGAGCCTGTTGCAACCAACGCATTATCATTTCGGAGCTGGGGATATTCATCATTTCCACGACAAGATTGAGATCAAGGGGCGCAGTCTAAACCAATTTGCTAGCAACAAAAAGCACGCCAACCCGATAACCCTGCGGCTCGCTTCTTTTTGGCAAGCGCTATGCATATACTCAGCCAAATCCACGACGACGCTTGCCCCACAGGGGGCCCAATGACCATCCAAGAAAAGTATCGCCTTCATCTGAAATCCCTCTCGGATGAGCTGCTCACCCTGCAAAAACCCATCCGGATTCTGGATGCCATCAAGTGGCCACGCCATCTGCAAGAGCGCTTTCTGGCAAGCGGTGGCAGAGAGCTGCCCGCTATCGACAGGCACTTCTATGAAGCTCTCCCCCTTGGCTTCGATCCACGCAACAAGTATCTGGAGCTCAAGGAGCTGCGGGACAGGATCCGCAGAAAGTTGGGGCCACAAGACGATCTTGGCCGGATCCTGCAAGAGACGGTCGATCAGTACATGGTGGTGATCGAGATGCTGCGCCAGCGCGGCCAACCCGATTTTCAGCGTTACAGCCAGCTGCTCTATGGCTCTGCCAGCGATCACCTGCGCGGGGATCGCAAGACCCTCAAGGAGCTGGGCTCCCGCCTGTGCGACATCTTCTCTTTGCCCGGTGCGCGCCATCTGGTGCGCCCCTACCCCAAGGAGTTCGAAGGAGAAGCGGCAGTTGCCAAACTGCAGGGCAAGCTGTCGAGTTACTTCAGTGACGGCACGGTGCAGGTGAAGCTGAGTGATGGCATCGTCTCAGACGCCGCGGCCGGTGGTGACTACATCAAGCTCAACTCCCACGCCCGTTTCTCCGAGCTGGATTTGCAGGTGCTGGAGGTACACGAGGGGTGGGTTCATGTCGGCACCACCCTCAACGGTCGCCAGCAGCCCTATGCCACCTGGCTGAGCGCCGGTTCACCGCGGATCACTGCGTGCCAGGAGGGGCTGGCGGTATTGATTGAGACGCTCACCTTCAGCTCTTTTCCGGATCGGGCCAAGCGTATCTCCGATCGGGTGATGGCCATCGACATGGCCGAGCGGGGCGCCGATTTTATCGAGGTGTTTCAGCACTTCGTGCAGCAGGGCACCAGCGAACACGACGCCTACAAGATCACCCAGCGGGTCTTTCGTGGCGGCATGGTGGGCGGTAGCGCCTGCTTTACCAAGGATCTCTCCTACGTGCGCGGCTATGTGGAGACGGTCAACTTTATCCGCAGTGCCGTGCTGGAAGGGGTGCCCGAGATCCTGCCGATGCTGTTTGTCGGCAAGGTGACGCTGGATGATATTCCGGTGCTCTATCAGCACTATCTGGAGGGGCTGATTGCCGCTCCCCGCTACCTGCCGCCGATGTTTCGCGATCTCACCGGGCTCTACGTCTGGTTCGGTTTTGCTTCCGGCATGTCGCTGGTCGATATCGGCCGGGTACAGCATCATTTTCGCCAGCTGTTTCAACGCCTGCCGGTGGCCGATCCCATCATCGCACCGGTGGATATCGAGATTGACTGAACCGCAGAGAAGCAAGCAGAAAAAGGGCGCCAGATTGGCGCCCTTCTCGACTATTCAAATATCGCAGCCGACTTACTTGTAGGCGCGACCTTCGAGATAGTGTTTGCGGCAGAGCGACACATAGCGATCGTTGCCGCCGATCTCCACCTGTTCGCCATCGCGCATCACCTGACCCGCTTCGTTGACCCGGGAGTTCATGTGAGCCTTGTTGCCACACCAGCAGATGCTCTTCAGCTCTTCAAACTTGTCGGCCAGACAGAGCAGATGGTAGGAACCCGGGAACAGCTCGCCGCGAAAATCGGTCTTGAGGCCATAGGCCATCACCGGAATATCCTGCTCATCGACGATGCGGGCTAACTGGTAGACCTGCTCACGGGTCAGGAACTGGGCCTCGTCCACGATGAAAACATCGATATGTTTCTTCGCATGGCGCTCTTTCACCATTTCAAACAGATCGCAGCTGTCGCTGAACACGTCCACCTTCAGTTCAAGGCCAACCCGGGCACTGATCACCCCGACCCCGAAACGGTCATCGATGGCTGGCGTCATCGCCAGAGGATGCATGCCCCGCTCCAGATAGTTGAAGTGCGCCTGAATGAGCTGGGTGGATTTGCCTGAATTCATGGTGGCAAATTTGTAGTGCAGTGAAGCCATGATACTGTTCCGAAACTGAATTTATGGGGCGCATGCTAACCAAAGCCCCTGACAAAACCAAGGGGCCCGCGGGCCCCTTGCTCTATAAATGTTACGCGGTGGCCAGCACTGGCCGCGCTTTGGCCTTTTTCAGGTGATAGCCGGTAAAGAGCACGAACCAGAGGGCACTGACACTGAAACCGGCCAGGCTGGAGTGCATCAAGCCCATCGCCAAGTAACCGATGGCCGCACCGAAGGCGATGGCCAGTGCATAGGGCAGCTGGGTCATCACGTGATCGATGTGATGGCAACCGGCACCGGTAGCAGAGAGGATGCTGGTGCTGGAGATGGGCGAGCTGTGATCCCCGAATACCGAACCTGCCAGTACCGCAGCCAGCATCGGCAGCATCAGGCTGATGTCGCTGGCGGCGGCCATGTCACCGGCCAGCGGCAGCATGATACCGAAGGTGCCCCAGCTGGTGCCGGTGGCAAACGCCATGGCACAGGAGAGGATAAAGACCACGGCAGGCAGCACTTCGATCGGCAGGTTGCCGTTAGCCAGCGAAGCCAGGTACTTGCCGGTCTCCACATCGCGCACCACGGCACCGATAGTCCAGGCAAACAGCAGGATGTTGATGGCTGGCAGCATGGCCATGACGCCTTGCGGAGCAGCCTTGATCCAGTTCTTGGCTCCCAGCTTCAGGCGCATAGCCAGACCGATGGAGACGACCAGACTGCACAGGGCACCGTAGACCAGCGAAGAGCCGACGTTGGTATTTTCGAACGAGCCGAGCACGCTGAATGGCAGCCCTTTCTCGCTCAGCACCGCAGCACCGGAATCAATCATGAAATAGATGGTGGCGGCGGTCAGGGTCAGGATCGGCAGTACCATGTCGATCATGCCGCCGTTGCTCTCTTCCGGGCTCTCCATATCCAGACCGATGGGGCGGCCCTTGGACTCATCCCACAGCTTGCCTTCCAGCGCCCACGCTTCATGTTGACGCATCGGGCCGATGTCGAGTTGGAATGCAATCACCACCAGCACCATGATCAGGGTGAAGACGGCGTAGAGGTTCATCGGGATCATCTCGACAAATGCCGCGATGGGGCTCTGTTCAGTCAGACCGTGGGCCGCCATGATGCCGCCAACCAGGGCAATGATATAGGCACCCCAGGAGGAGATGGGCATCAGCACGCAGACCGGCGCCGCGGTGGAGTCCAGCAGATAGGCCAGTTTGGCACGGGAGATCTGGAAGCGGTCGGTCACCGGACGGCAGATGGCCCCCACCGACAGGCTGTGGAAGAAGTCATCGATAAAGAAGGCAAACACCATCATGCCAGTCAGGGCTTTGGCGCC
Organism: Aeromonas sp. QDB11; assembly: GCF_027705265.1. Taxonomy (NCBI): domain Bacteria; kingdom Pseudomonadati; phylum Pseudomonadota; class Gammaproteobacteria; order Aeromonadales; family Aeromonadaceae; genus Aeromonas; species Aeromonas sp. QDB11. The sequence goes on from NZ_JAPDBM010000009.1 coordinate 6,560, forward strand.
CTTGCGGGTCTTGGCACGACGCTCGGCCCACTCGGCAAAGGCACGGGTCGCCCCGGAGACGCTCATCAGGCTGATGAGGCCACCCAGCAGCAGCATAAACAGGATCATGTTGACGTTGTCACGATTGAGCGCGCCATCGACCCAGAAGATCTTGAGCACGGTATTCAACATGTAATGCAGGGATTCGAGGGGTGAAAACTGATTGAGCAGCAAACTGCCGGTGACGATGCCCACACCAAGGGACAACAGTACGCGGCGGGTCAGGATCGCCAGCGCGACAGCCAACAGGGGGGGAAGAACGGACCAACCGGAGTCGGCGAAATGACTAATGTCCATGATCTCTTTGCACCTAAAGATTACAGGTGGAGATCTACCGAGAGGATCTAAAGAAACAAAACCTATGGGGAGGTCATACTCCTCAGCCCCTTCAGGTAGCGCTCCATAGTGGATGACTATGGCAGTCCTGCACCTATTAGATGCAGAACCAGCAGCCCGGTATGATGGCCTGGCCACTTCGGCGCTGACTCCTTTCCTTGTGCATCACAGGCATCACCCTCCGCACAAATACTCATAGGCAGCGCGCCTCTACTTAAAGGTATTCGCCGCACATTTTATCGAGATGGCAGCTTATAGCAAGTTTTTTGATTAAATAGTCACGATAAACATATCAAGGTCGAAAAATGGTAGTCAAATGATGCAACAACGCCAGCTTTGACGCTATTTTCACCTACTGCGGTTTCATTGGCATCCAATCTCCAAGCCTATTGCAGGCCATATTAAATATCTGTATTGATGTTCCCCACGGATATTATATTTAACCCGGCTTGACTTATTTAAATCGCCAAGCAAGAATCAGCTGGAACATAATATTTTTCTCTGACTCGACGTGGTAACTCCTATGAATGAATTTTTAAAGGTACTGCTTAATATCCGCAGTCTGCGTGCGACCTGCCGCGAGCTTTCTCTGGAACAACTGGAAGAGGCACTGGAAAAACTCTCTACTATCGTTGCTGAACGTCAGCAGGATGAAGCTGCCGAGCGTCAGGCCCGTGAAGAGCATCTGCGGAAAATTAACGAATATAGCGAAATGCTGAAAGCCGCCGGTATTGATCCGGCAGAATTGGTAAGCGCTGTCGCTACCAACCCCGGCAAATCAGAAAAAGCCAAGCGGGCGCCACGTCCTGCCAAATATCGCTATCAGGATAATGGCGTAGAGAAAACCTGGACCGGCCAGGGCCGTATGCCTTCGGCTATTGCCAGCGCTGTGGCAGCAGGCAAATCACTGGAAGACTTTGCTATCTGATCTCAATCTCGTTGCTAATAAAAAACCTCGCCAAGGCGAGGTTTTTTATTGCCGCTTAAACGTGAAATATCAGATAGCTGATTGCGGGCGATCTGCTGCCTTGACCCATAGCACTTCACGCTCCCCTGCCACGCAGATGAGATAGCGGGCAACGGTAAAGAACCAGTCACTCATCCGGTTCAGATAGGGCAGCACCTCGGGATTGACCCGCTCTTCCCGGCTCAATGTCAGCAGCAAACGCTCGCAATGACGCACCAGAGTACGCACCACATGTGCTTGCGCCGCGGCACGGGAACCACCGGGCAATATAAATTGGCGCAGCGGTGGCAATGGCTCGCTATAACGATCTATCTGCTGTTCAAGGCGAGTGGTCCAGGCGGCATTAACTTGCCAAATTGATTCATTCTGGGCGTCGCTGGAGAATGCCAACTCCCCCCCCAGATCAAACAACTCCTGTTGCAACAGCTGTAAATCAGCCAATAAGCCGACCTCTTGCGACGGGACGTCACAAATCAGCAAGCCAATATGGGAGTTGAGCTCATCGATATAACCGTAGGTCTCGACCCGCAAATGATCCTTGGGCAATGGGATACCATCGGCCAGCCGGGTCATGCCTTTGTCGCCCTGCCTCGTATATATTCTCATACCGACATCCTGTTAATAATGGGAATAATCATGGACTCGAGTCCATTGAGTTTGATTTCGTAAGCCAACGCCAGCGTCTGGCCCAATTTACCCGCCGGAAAACCGCTGCGCGCCATCCACACCAGATAGGGCTCGGGAATATCGATGATACGTCGACCCTGATATTTACCGTAAGGCATCTTGTTGGTCAGGGTCAGCAGCACCTGTTCGTCGGATAGCCAATCCATATTAATCGATATCCAGATATTTATGAGTCTGGATTGAGAGTCGCCAGTTACGCGCGATACAGGTATCCATCGCCAATTGGGTGGCCCTTGGCTTCTGGCTGATCGGCTGCAAGGCAATGACCACATCAGGGCGCAGGGTCGCGGTAGCCAGCAGCGCATCCAGCTCTTCAATATGGTGCTCGGTGGCCACCGGATGCTTGATCTCGTTGGCCCGCTCCAGCGCCGAGACCAGCACTGGCAGCCCGCCTTTCATGCCAATCTTGGGCGAAACAGTGACCCAGGTCTGCTCATGGGTCTTGATCTCGCTGGTGCCACTGGTTTCAATCTGCACCTGATAACCCGCCGCCAGCAGGGCTGACGAGAGTTCGTGCAGATCGTAGAGGCAGGGCTCGCCACCGGTGATCACCACATGGCGCGCCTGATAACCCAGCTCACTAAAGCTCTTGATAATCTGCGCGGTGCTGAGTGTGCTCCAGCAATCTGATTCGTTGGAGCGATCCAGCACCGCCTCCTTAACCACTTCACGAGCCGGATCAACAACCCAGGTATGACGGGTATCGCACCAGGGGCAGCCCACCGGGCAACCCTGCAGGCGAACAAAGATGGCGGGCAGGCCGGTAAAGATGCCCTCCCCCTGGATGGTCTGGAAAATCTCGTTAATTGGGTAGTGCATCTCGATCACGGCTTGTTGCAAAAGTCGCGGATTATACCCCAAGCCACGGCAAGACGCAGGCTCACTCTGCGCTTTTCTCGCCCAGCCCGGTTTTCTCATACAGCCTGGTCATGATGCCCGCCTTGTCGGCCAGATAGTTGTGCAGGCCGCGACTGCGCAGCTCGCAAGCCGGACACGTGCCGCAACCGTCACCGGCAATGCCGTTGTAGCAGGTCAGGGTCTGCTGGCGCACCGTGTCGAGGTGACCATAGTGATCCGCCAGCGCCCAGGTCTCGGCTTTGTCGAGCCACATCAAGGGAGTATCAAAACGAATGCCACGACCCAGCCCCAGCGAGACCGCCTGATTGAGGGCCTTGACGAACTCGTCACGGCAATCGGGATAGCCGGAAAAATCGGTCTCGCACACCCCGGTGATCACCGCTTCGGCGCCCACCTGATAGGCATAGATAGAGGCCAGCGTCAGGAACAGGATATTGCGGCCCGGCACGAAGGTGTTGGGCAACCCGTTATCCTGCAGCTCGCAGCTGACAGGAATGTCGTCACGGGTCAGGGCAGAGACCGCCAGCTCATTGAGCAGCGTCACATCCATTACCTTGTGGGCGGCGATCCCCAGCGCACTGCCCAGACGGCGCGCGGTGTCGATCTCTTCCCGATGGCGCTGGCCATAGTCGAAGGTGATGGCGTGTACTTCATCATATTGAGCCAATGCCTGTACCAGACAGGTGGTGCTGTCCTGACCGCCACTGAAAACCACGACTGCTTTTTTCATCTTGATAACTCCTTCAAATGTCACGCGCGGCGGCCTTCGGCAAAGTCCTGCCACTGCGTATTCAACCGGTTAAACAGGGTCAGCAAGGGCGCATAGCGCTCCGGCCGCCCCTCCCACCGGGACAAGAGGTGATAGCCCGCCTCTATGGTAGAGAGGGCATCGGGAAACGGTTTCTTGCGAATGGCATATTGACCGGCAATAGCGCCAATGCCGATGCGGGGCAAGCGGGCCAGTGCCGGATTGCTCTGCAACATGCGATAAGCTTTGCGCCAGGTGCCGTCGAGCAAGATAAAAGCAACGGCGGCCGAGTCAGAGGATTCACTCTCCCGCTGTTGGCGAAGATCGGTCAGCGAAATGGCATCCTCATCCGGCCAGAGTAGATAGCAGCGACGGGAAGGATCGGCGAGCAGCCCGCTCAGCCACTCATCGCGGGAAAAATCCTCCCCCACATGGATCTCGCACTGTTGCAAAGAGGCCGCCAGCAGCGCCGCGGTGCCCTTGGGATGTGCTACCTCGTTGGGGTGCTGCAAGATGTAGAGGGGCGTGTGATTGTCAACCGGCACAATATAATCGCACAGGCAGGCTTTGAGGGCTCGGGTGCAACGTGTACAGTATCGACTGTTCTTGTCGTTGGACTGTTTCATGTTGTCAGACAAATCTGGATTGCTCTGGGTTATCACGCTCTCTCTCACCAGCTTGCTACTCTTCTTTACCGTTCCCAATCTTCAGCTCTCCTTCGATCGACCCTTGATCGCAGGTGGCGAAGGGTGGCGGATCATAACAGGCAATCTGGCTCATACCAATCTGTGGCACCTGCTGCTCAATCTAAGCGGCCTCGCCATTCTCTATAGCCTGTTTCGCGACTACCTGGGTCAGGCTCGCCTGCCGCTGCTGATGTTGCTGCTCTGGCTGGCCGTAGGCTTGGGGATCTGGTGGTGGTGCCCGCAGACCCAGTGGTACATGGGGCTATCCGGCTCGCTGCATGGTCTGTTTGTCTGGGGGGCGATGCAGGATATCCGCCACGGACGCCGAACATCGGGCTGGCTGCTGCTGGCAGGGATGGGGCTCAAGCTGGTGATGGACTTCTACAACGCAGGAGAGAGCCCGATCTCCACCCTGATCAATGCCAGGGTACACATCGGCTCTCATCTTATCGGGGCCGGTGCAGGCCTGTTGCTCGGCCTGCACCGTGTTTCACTGAGTGAGCCTGTTACGCACCAGCCAGCTCGGCATTGATACTGGCCAGCATGGCGGCCGGATCGGCAGCCTGGGTAATGGGGCGACCGATAACCAGATAATCGGCACCCGCCTCGACCGCCGCTTTGGGGGTCATCACCCGGCGCTGATCGCCCGCCGCTGAACCGGTCGGGCGAATACCCGGGGTCACCAGCTTGAAATCGGCGCCCAGCAAGGCTTTCAGCTCATGGGCCTCGTTGGCAGAACAGACCACCCCATCCAGACCGGATGCCTTGGTCAAGGTCGCCAGCCGGATCACCTGCTCGGCCGGGCTCACATCCAGACCAAGGGGGATCATGTCGGACTGCTCCATGCTGGTCAGCACGGTGACCCCAATCAGCAGCGGCGCCTTGTCGCCATAAGGCTGTAGCGCCTCTTTGGCGGCACGCATCATCCGCTCACCACCACTGGCATGCACGTTGACCATCCAGACACCGAGCTCGGCACTGGCTGCCACGGCTTTGGCAACGGTATTGGGAATATCGTGAAACTTCAGATCCAGAAAGACATCGAATCCCTTGGCCACCAGCTGGCGTACAAACTGTGGGCCAAACAGGGTAAACATCTCCTTGCCTACCTTGAGACGGCACTGGGCCGGAGAGATACGTTCAACGAACGCTAAGGCATCTGCCTCGTGCTGATAATCCAGCGCTACCAGTACTTTGGGATCTTGCATCTCACATCCTATTGCTTGTTATTCACCGTCCAGACCACGGATCGGCTTGATGGAACCCCACTGGCGACAAGACGGGCACTGCCAGAACAGCGAGTGAGTGGCAAAGCCGCACTGCCGACACTTGTGGGTTGACTTGATTTTGATCTGCTCGCCGACCAGCTGTTGCAGCAGTTCGAGGCTCTCCTTGGCAGGTCCCTCCTCCGCACTGGCCAGCTGAAAACCCACCAGCTGGTAAAAACCTTTCATCGACGGATGACGACGCAGCTGACGCAACACCAGCGAACGGGCCTGGCTCAGGCCATCACGCTCTTCAACCAGCTTGGCAAGGGCAAGGGTCACGCTGACACCGGCGTGATCTTCCACCGCCTTTTCAAGCAGCGGGATCAAAGCCGGCGTGCGGCCCAACTGCTGATAGCACTCGAGCAATTTGGGCATTGCCTCGGATGCAAAATCGATATCCTGCTCGAACACCCGCAGCAACTCCTTGCTGGCCTGCTCATACTCCCCCTCTGCCATGGCGAGCTCAGCAAGACGCAAACAGGCCCGGGCACATGCCGGATTGATGGTGAGCGCCCGTTTGAGCTTGGCCAGCCCCTCCCCTTTATTGCCCTCGCGCAGCGCGATCTCGGCTTGCTCGCAATAGAAATGGGAAATGGGGTCGGCCAGCTTCTTGCCCTGGAATTTTTGCAGACGAATCGCCACATCGATGGCCTTGTCCCAATCCCGCAACTGCTGGTGGATGATCAACAGCTGTGCCAGCGCCGTCTCTTCATAATCGCTGTCGTCACACAGCTCATTCCAGAGCGCTTCAGCACGGTCTAGCAAACCGGCAGCCAGAAAGTCGCGAGCCAGCTCCTGCAAGGCCAGCTGGCGCTGCTCCCGGGTCAGTTGGCGGGTCACCAGATTCTGGTGGATCTTGATGGCACGATCGACCTCCCCGCGCTGGCGAAACAGGTTGCCGAGGGAGAGGTGTGTTTCGATGGTTTCACTGTCCACCTCAAGCAGCTGGATAAAGAGATCCACCGCCTTGTCAGATTCATCGGACAGCAAATAGTTGAGGCCCGCCACATACTGGCGGGAAAACTGGTTACTCTGTTTCTGGGTGTCCTGGCGAACACTCCTGCGCCCCATGTACCAGCCATAACCGGCAGCGATGGGCAACAGCAGGAAAAGCAGTTCAAGCATTGAGGAACATTATTCCTTACCCGGTGACCGGGCCAGCTCCAACTCGCGGGATTGACGACGCATGGTGCGGTTGAGGGTGCGGTTTTGCATTTTCAGGCGCAGGAACAGCAGGCCGAATACCAGCCAGCCCAGCAAAAAACCACCAGCGAAGAAGAAGCCCAACAACATGGCAAGTGAAAACTCGCCCTGAGCAATCAGATAATTGAACTGAACCAGCTGGCCATTTTGTGAGCCCAGCGCCAGGGTCAGAACAAACACCAGCACCAGCGGAATGAGGGCCAAAATACGCTTCATAAGAGCTCCCTGTCAGTATCTAATGAGAGGCTGATTATCCTTAAAATCGCAGGCAGACTCTAGAGTGAATGGGAAAAGAGTTTAAGAAACAAGACGATTGGCACAGGAATAGGCGCCAAAAACAAAAAAGGCATACCCGAGGTATGCCCATTTCTGCATTATTCAATGATGTTGACGCGCTCGCGCAACTCTTTGCCAGGTTTGAAGTGCGGGACATATTTCCCGGTCAGTTCAACCTTGTCCCCGGTCTTGGGGTTGCGTCCCACACGGGGCGCACGATAGTGCAGTGAAAAACTGCCAAATCCGCGGATTTCAATCCGGTCGCCGTTTTGCAAGGTCGACGCCATCTGTTCAAGGATCTCCTTGATGGCGGCTTCGACATCCTTGGCCGGCATATGCATGCGGCTGGATGCCAGTTGTTCGATGAGATCTGATTTGGTCATAACGTTAAATCTCCTTCCCCGATCACATGCAATATTAATTTTGCCAGGATAAAAAAGGGCGGCGCAATGCCGCCCTTTTCTTGCATCAAGGATTACTCACCCTTGGCGGCTTTGAACGCTTCCATCATAGCATTGCTGAACACAACTTCTTCTTGTTGGTTCAGGCTATCGATAGCAACACGCTCATCAGCCTCGTCCTTAGCACGGACAGACAGGCTTACGGTGCGGTTCTTACGATCAACGCCCATGAATTTAGCTTCTACTTCGTCACCAACAGACAACACCAGAGTGGCGTCTTCTACGCGGTCACGAGCAGCGTCGGAGGCACGCAGGTAGCCTTCTACGCCGTCAGCCAGTTCGATAACGGCACCTTTGGCATCAACCTCGGTAACCTTACCCTTCACGATAGCACCTTTCTTGTTGTCAGCCAGGTACTTGTTGAACGGGTCTTCTTCGATCTGCTTGACACCCAGGGAGATGCGCTCACGCTCCGGATCCACTTGCAGAACAACGGCTTCGATCTCGTCGCCTTTCTTGAATTCACGCACGGCTTCTTCGCCCTGGTTGTTCCAGGAGATGTCAGACAGGTGAACCAGACCGTCGATGCCGCCATCCAGACCGATGAAGATACCGAAGTCAGTGATGGACTTGATCTTGCCGGAAACACGGTCGCCTTTGGCGTGAGTTTCGGCAAACAGCTGCCACGGGTTGGATTTGCACTGCTTCAGACCCAGGGAGATACGACGACGCTCTTCGTCGATGTCCAGAACCATCACGTCAACCACGTCGCCAACGTTAACAACTTTGGACGGGTGGATGTTCTTGTTGGTCCAATCCATCTCGGATACGTGTACCAGGCCTTCAACGCCTTCTTCGATTTCAACGAAGCAGCCGTAGTCGGTCAGGTTGGTCACGCGGCCAGACAGACGGGTGGTCTCCGGGTAACGCTTGGCGATAGCAACCCAGGGATCTTCGCCCAGCTGCTTCAGACCCAGAGATACACGGGTACGCTCGCGGTCGAACTTCAGAACCTTGACAGCGATCTCGTCGCCAACGTTGACGATTTCGGAAGGATGCTTAACGCGCTTCCACGCCATGTCGGTGATGTGCAGCAGGCCGTCAACACCGCCCAGATCTACGAATGCACCGTAGTCGGTCAGGTTCTTGACGATACCCTTAACTTCTTGACCTTCTTGCAGGTTAGCCAGCAGGCTTTCACGCTCGGAGGTGTTCTCGGTCTCGATCACGGCACGACGGGAAACAACAACGTTGTTGCGCTTCTGGTCCAGCTTGATGACTTTGAACTCGAGTTCTTTGTTTTCCAGGTGAGCGGTGTCACGGATCGGACGCACGTCAACCAGAGAACCCGGCAGGAAGGCACGGATGCCGTTCAGTTCAACGGTGAAACCACCCTTGACCTTGCCGTTGATGATACCGATAACGGTAGCTTGCTCTTCGTATGCCTTCTCAAGCTGCAGCCAGGCTTCGTGGCGCTTGGCTTTTTCGCGGGACAGCTTGGTTTCGCCGAAACCATCTTCGATAGAGTCCAGAGCCACATCAACGGTATCGCCGACGTTGATTTCCAGCTCGCCCATGGCGTTCTTGAATTCTTCAGCCGGAATAGCGGACTCGGATTTCAGACCGGCGTCAACCAGTACGAAACCGTTCTCGATAGCAACGACAGTACCCTTGACGATGGAACCTTGACGGGTTTCAACGGCGTTCAGGGACTCTTCAAAGAGTTGAGCAAAAGATTCGATCATTGTTTATGTCACAAATGAAACATCCACTTGCAATCCGGCGCAAGCGGGGCTGTTTTAAATAATCTGCGCCATCCTTGGTGCAGACGACCGGGTGTCAGCTTGCGCTGGCATCACCAAGTTGTTGCTCTGCATAGGCGAGCACTGTTGCCAGCACTTCATCTATGGTCATGGCGGTAGAGTCTACCACCAGAGCATCTTCTGCCGGTTTCAGGGGTGCCGTAGCGCGATTTCTGTCGCGATCGTCACGTTCCCGGATCTCGGTTAAAAGACGCTCAAAGTTAACATCAAAGCCCTTATCTTGCAACTGCTTATAGCGGCGCTGGGCCCGTTCTTCGGCACTGGCGTCGAGGAAAATCTTCACCTCGGCCTCGGGGAAAACCACTGTGCCCATGTCGCGGCCATCGGCGATCAGACCCGGAGCCTGACGAAATGCCCGTTGACGGCGCAGCAAGGCTTCGCGCACCCGGGGGAAGGCGGCGATTTTACTGGCGGCATTGCCCACCTCTTCGGTGCGGATGGTTCGTGAGACATCTTCCCCTTCCAGGATCACCTTGACCAGATCCCCTTCAACCTGAAATTGCACATCCAGATTGGCGGCCAGCGGTACTAATGAGGCTTCACTGTCCAGCGCTACATCATGATGCAGAGCGGCCAGGGACAACACCCGATAGATGGCGCCCGAGTCCAGCAAGTGCCAACCCAGTTTCTCGGCGAGCAGCTGACACAAGGTGCCTTTTCCTGCGCCACTGGGGCCATCAATTGTCATCACGGGGGCCATCTGAGGCATAACTTCTCTCCTGCACTGTGTTGCTCCCATCCCGAGGGGGTGGGTTAATGGGCGCCGATTATACCCGAATGTGGTGAGCCTGGCAGTCATCAATCCGCACAAAGGACCAAAACCCCGGCGGGCAGCGGTGCTTGTCTCTTACCTGGACATTTCATTAAGCAATGCAGGGACTTGTTCTTATGGTCGTTGCCGACAAGGCGCGCTAAACTGGCCCCCTTTTTTGAGCCGTTAGCAGTAAGGAGCAACCTATGAGCAGCGTTACCCTCGTGGCCAAATCAAAATTGCCAACCCCCTGGGGCACCTTCACGCTGGTAGGTTTTCAGGAAACCGGCACAGGCAAGGATCACGCAGCACTGGTGATGGGCGACATTACCGGTGAAGAGCCTGTACTGGGCCGGATCCACTCAGAGTGCCTGACCGGAGACGCCCTGTTCAGCCTGCGTTGTGACTGCGGTTTCCAGTTGCAGGCCGCCATGGAAAATATCGCCAAGGCGGGTCGTGGCGTGTTGTTGTATGTGCGTCAAGAGGGCCGTGGCATCGGTTTGCTCAACAAGATCCGTGCCTATCACCTGCAGGATCAGGGTGCCGATACCGTTGAGGCCAACGTGGCCCTGGGCTTCGCCGCCGATATGCGCGATTACACCATCTGCGCCGACATGCTCAAGCAGCTTGAGGTCAAGTCACTCAAACTGATGACCAACAACCCGCGCAAGATGAAGGCGATGGAATCCTTTGGCATTCCGGTGGCCGAACGGGTGCCGTTGCAGGAAGGGCGCAATCCACACAACGAGTTCTATCTGTCGACCAAGGCCAACAAGCTGGATCACATGCTGAAGAAGTGAGCCTGCATTGACAGATGCCAGATAGTCAAACGCCTCCAATTCGGAGGCGTTTTTCTTGAGACAATCTGACCGCCCCAGGCTATCGCACTGGCACGGCCAGATTGGCCAGCAGTGCATCAAGCTCTTCGCCAGTGCGGGCTGCGCAGCATTGGTCGACCAGCTCCCGGGTCAATTGCGGCGCGAGACGGCCGATCAGGTCATACAGATAGCCGCACAAAAACGCCCCTCTGCGTAACCCGATAGCGGCCACACCACCAGGTAGCCAGGGCACAGCCTTGAGCAGCAGATCACCATCGCGCTGGGGCTCCCAGGCAAAGGTGGCCATCGCCCCAATCCCCATCCCTTGTCTGACATAGGTCTTGAGCACATCGCTGTCGCTCGCACAACAGGCGATCCGGCTCTCGGCATGAGCGCAATCAGTGCCCTGAGTAGTGGAGAGAGCCCTTCCGTCAGTCACCAGTGCAAACTCGACCAGCTCGGCCGGGGTCAGCGATGTCGCTTTGGCCAACGGATGATCCTTTGGCAGCACCAAGCCCCGTTGCCACTGAAAACAGGGCAGTATCAGCAGATCGCGCCCCTCCTCCAACTCATCGGCAAGCAGCAGATCGGCAGCGCCATCATGCACGGCAGTACGGCACTGCGCTGCACTCCCCTGCATCAGCGTTACGGCGACTTTTGGAAAGCGGGCTATGAAGCCCTTGAGGATGGCGGGCAGAATATAGCGAGCCTGCAGATGGGTGGCGGCAATGGTGAGGGTTCCCTGCTCAGGATGCACATGCTGCCTGGCCATCACCTTGATGGTGGCAACCTTGTCCAGCACCTCGGCCGCCACTTTGATCACATCCCGACCGATGGGGGTGATCTGGGTCAGGTGTTTGCCACTGCGCTCGAAGATCTGGATCCCCAGTTCATCCTCCAGCATCCGCACCTGTTTGCTGATCCCGGGCTGGGAGGTAAAGAGGCTCTCGGCGGTGGCCGACAGATTCAGCCTGTGGTTCGCCACCTCGACGATATAGCGCAATTGCTGCAGTTTCATGGTGTAGCCCTCAAGCGAACCCACCATTAATAGTAACAAACTTTCAGCAATGGCCCGCCGCCATCAGGTCGGGCGCTCCTTGAGCAGGAAATCTCGCAAGGCACGGTTGGCCATGGAGAGCGGATCGCCACGCCGCCACGCCACACAGAGATCGAGATAGATGGGCGGGTCGAAGGGCACACCACTCAGATCCGGCTCCTCTTCCAGCACCATCCGCAAGAAGGTGGTCACCGCAAAGCCTTGCCGCACCACCGCCTTGAGCAGAGGGATGAGATTGCTCTCGAAGGCGATATCGGGTTCGACGCCCAGGCTCTGGGCCAGCGCCTCCATATGCTCCCGGTGATAGAAACCGCGGCGAAACAGCGCCAACTCCTGAGCAAAAAACTGCGAGAGGGTCACGGCCGGTTCGCCGCGCAGGGGGTGATCATCCCCTACAACCATCAACATCTCTTCGCTTAGCAGATGTGCCCCCTCGATGGCGGGCGGCAGATCACTGGTGATGAGGATGGCCAGATCGAGGGAGCCATCCACCATCCGGCTGAGCAGCTCGCGGGTACCGGCCTCTTCGACCCGGATCTTGAGCCCGGGATAGCGATGCTTGAAGGCCATCAGACGAGGGGGAAAATAGTAGGAACCCATCATATAGGGGATCCCGATCCGCACCTCCCCTCGCTCCAACCCCTTCAGTTCGGCCATCTCAGCCTCGGCCTGATGCATTTGCAGCAACAGGCGCTCGGCATGACGACAGAGCACCTCCCCCTCCGGGGTGAGCCGTACCGCACGGTCCTGCCGATCAAACAGCCGCAACTCGAGCTGCTGCTCCAGTTTGGCGATGGCCATGCTGATGGCAGGTTGTGCCACATGCAGGCTGTTGGCAGCCTTGGTAAACGAACCGGTATCCCTGACCGCCAGCAGATAGGTGAGCTGTTTCAGATCCATGCATCAATTTGTCTTATGAGATAGATAACTTAAATATATTATATTTATAACAGCAAGGACTCTACCCTGACCAAAAGCTGTCAGGACAATACGCAATGATTGAAGTCGGAAGTCGCGAGTGGATACGTGCAACCCTGGTCCTCAGCCTGGGCTCTTTTCTGGTGTTTCTGAACCTCTACCAGACCCACCCCCTGTTACCCCTGATTGCCGAGGTCTTCTCGGTCAACTCCCTCTCGGCCAGCTGGACCCTGGCAGGCTGTACCGCAGGACTCGCCGCCTCCCTGCTGATCTGCGCCAGACTGGCGGATCGCCATGGCCGTCGGCAGGTCATGCTGGGCACCCTCACCTTGGCAATCCTGCTCTCGTTGTTGATCCCGCTGGTTGAGCAGTTCAGCTCCCTGCTATTGCTGCGCATCCTGCAGGGGGCGCTGCTGGCCGGGTTACCAGCCACTGCGATTGCTTATATGGGGGAAGAGTTCAGCAAACGGGCGCTGCTCTCGGCGGTAGGGGTCTATATTGCCGCCAACTCCCTCGGTGGCATTGCCGGTCGGGTGGTCGGTGGCCTGCTGGCGGGCTGGTTTGGCGACTGGCAGCATACCTTTCTGGGGATTGGTGTTATCAGCCTGTCGCTGTTGCCGCTGGTCTTCTGGCTGCTGCCCCCTCAGACCCGCTTTGTGGCGAGCGCCCCCGTTCGTGGTCAATTTGTCCGCGCCTTGCAGCAACACCTGACCAACCCCTTGCTGGTAGGGGCCTATCTGATTGGCGGCCTCAACTTTATGGTGTTTCTGAACCAGTTCAGCTACCTCACCTTCTTGCTGGCCAAGCCCCCCTTCTCCCTGCCCACTCAATGGCTCGGCATGCTGTTTCTCACCTATCTTTCGGGGACCGTGGCCTCCTCCCTGAGCGGCCGTTTCGCCAACCGCTGGGGGGCACAACGCATGCTGCTGGTCGGGATCGCGCTGATGGCCATCGGCAGTCTGTGGCTGCTGCAGGGCAGTCTGCTCGGGATCCTGAGCGGCTTGCTGGTCTCCAGCTTCGGTTTTTTCCTGGCACACGCCTGTGCCAGTGCCTGGGTCGGTCATCATGTCGAACACAACCGGGCCCTCGCATCCTCCCTCTATCTGGTGGCCTACTATCTGGGAGCCAGTCTGGGTGGGCTTTACTTGCACCCGTTCTGGGAACGGGGCGAGCTGGGCGGGTTGGTCATGGGAATTGAACTGGTCCTCATCCTGACGGTGGGCTTGAGCCTCTGGCTTGGTCGTCTCAAGCAACAAACAGAATCGCCACTGCCCACCCAGCAACCCCACCGGCACGGGTAAGGGGCTCCGCGCAAACAGGCTCACGCACAATTAGATAACCATCTCGCGGCCAAGCACCGCCAGATAGCAAAAGGTGTCACACGGTGATAATGCCGATCATTTAAGGATCCATTGACCGATCCTTCTAGCCCCCTTTGTCGCCCCCAGCACTTTCCTGCAAGCTAGCAAAAAGCTTGGCCACAAGAGCATCGAGCGGCGGTTCCACGACACCGCCGCAGGCAGGCACCCGCAGGCCAATGTAGTGGTCTAATCACCCCGGTTGGGCCAAGCTGCAGCTGCTTGCCGTCGATAGAGTGATGTGGCGCACGCCCGATCCCCCGGACAACTCTGCCGCCTTTGCCAAGTCCGGTACCCAGCAGGCGAGACCGCCTATCCGCAGGTTCGCATACTTTGTCAGATGGAGCTAACCAGCCACCAGCTTGTTCAAACCGTCATGGATAGCTGCGCCGTCAACGAGATTGTGCTGGCGGAGAAGCTTATCGACCACACGCCAGGCAAACCACCGGCAACGAGCGGCACTGGCTGCTGCCACTCAACGCGGGGGCGCAAAGAAGTGGCCGCTGTTGCCCGAAACGATAGAAGCCCGCTTGCTGACTCGTACTATCAACGGCAAGGAGCACCAAGTGTTGACCTCGATGGTCGACCCGATGCGTTTCCCTGGGACTGACATCGTCGAGCTCTACAACCATCGCAGGGAAATATAGATCTGGGCTATCGGGAGATGAAACACAACCTGCAACAACACCGACTGACCCTGCGCAGCCAGATGGTGAAGATGGCCGCGAGTCTCAAGGGAGACTTGGCTAGCCAGCTGAGTTTTCACATGGCGTCGGTCTATCTCATTCATGAACTGAGCTGCATGCTGTACATGTCGCCGGGGACTATCCCGAAGCGGGTAGCTGAGCTGGAGAAACAGGCGGGACAGTTTGTATTGCCAGAACGAAGGGAGCGAGGTTACCCCCGCTGCGTGAAGCCAAGGCCACAGAGGTATAGTGTGAAAAAAGCCAATAAAAACAATGCCAGTCAGGCTTAACTGACTGGCATTACCCACAAGGAGCCCTGTTTATTTGTGTATCACTGACGTATTGGCTCAGGTAAAGCTGGTGGCGGGCAACTGGCAGGCCACGGCTTCCCGGCGCAGCTGCTGCAAGCGGGCCAGCAGCCCGGTCTGGCCCAGTTCCGTCTCCTGAGAGGAGAGATTATCCACCAGCAGCGGATAATGCTCCGTTACCGCCTGCACCAGCCAGTCGAGACGACGCAGGGTTAGCGGGCCGCAGCTCTGGCCGCTCAGATCATCGGCCACATCGAGCCGGTGGCTGCGATACATGTCCCGCCACCAGTTGGCGACCAGCGCCTCGTCGCTTGCCAGTGCGGCGCTCCACTCCCCTTGCAGGGCGTGCAGGCGGGCCAGCACCGGGGCACTGGCCCCTTCACGGATCAGGTGATGGATCTCCCGTTTCACCCATTTCAGACAAAGCTCGCGCCAGTAGCGAAATTGCGGCAAGGGATCGGCCTCATCGAGCCAAAGCCCTGACAGGGTGCGGGTCTCCAGCCGCTCCGGCACATGGAACTGCGGGTCGACCAGACCGTTGGAGTTGTATTCAAAGCGGGGATCGAAGGTCCACATATAGCCAAAATCGAACACGCTGATCTGCTCGCCGTCATCGAGCAGGTTGCCCGGGCTCGGATCCCAGTCAAACCAGCCCCAGCGGGCCAGCTCCCCCTGCACCTCCAGCATCTGGGCCAGATTGCGTTCGTTGAGCTGATGCACCGGCACGCCCCGCAGCCAGGGGGAGACCAGCACTCCGGCCCGCGCCGAGCCGAAGCTGGTGCAGACCACATGGGAGAGGATGGTGGGATGCAACTCGCGCAGCGCCTCGATTTCACGCCGCCGCTCCAGTTCGGTCAGAAAGGCGGTCTTGCCATCGAGGTTGGCCACCAGCGAATCCTGACGCCGCCGCTTGAGACACCAGTGGTGCCCCTCCACCTTGAGGTGAAACACCTCGGCGGTGAGACCGTGGCGATAGACCTTGACCACAGCCGGATGGCTATCCTTCAGCTTGACCAGCTGTGCCAGCGGCAACGGGCAGTCACGCTCGCGCCCGATCCGGATCTCTTCCTTGCTCTCCAGCATGCGCAGCAATCTGGCCTGGCGCGCCATCACCTTAGGATTCATACATGTACCTCCTGTCGCTATTGAGAGACTAAACAGCGCCTTTCTCCCAGGCCAGCGGCAAAACCCCATGATGACGCTTTCATCACATATTCCGTGCAACCCCTCGATCGGGATCACAATTTGCAAGGTTGAACTGTAACCAAATATTCATTGAGTGGTCATTAAATTGACAACCCGGAACAAGGCCCGCACCATCGGGTCAAACTCTATGCGGATGAACGATCTCTCCCTCACTCGCTCAAAGGATGAGCTTATATGAATCGCCCCTCCTCAGGCCGCCATCGCGTCCTGAGTCTGCCCTCTGGGCTGCTGGCCCTGCTGGGCGGATTGCTGCTGCTGACGCTGTTATTGCCGCTGATCAATCCCGGCAGCTGGCTGGGCCGTGCCCAGCCGTTGGTGCTGGGCCCCGCCGACAATCCGCTGGCCACCCTCACCCGCCACGCCCTGCTCTATAAAAGCGACAGCCGCGGCCTCTATCTGGTGGTGCGCAGCCAGTGGCAGTTGCGGGGGCCGTTGCAAGCGGGGGACAAGGTGCGGGTGGAGCTGCTCAACGACAAGGGAGAGCGGATCGACGAGCTGAGTCAGGCGGTGGATAAACGTCAGGTGTGCCGCAATAACCGCTGCTCGCTGGATCTCAACAGCACCCTGCGCGCACCGGACGATGCGCTGGCCAGCCGTTATCAGCTGCGCATTGGTCTGCTGCTCAAAGATCGCCCCGAGAGCGGCGATTTCAGCCAGATCCTGCAAACCCTGCCGGAGCAGGGCTTCAACCTCACCTATCTAGTGGTGAGCCTGACGCTGGTGCTGGCCCTGAGCGCCGCCGTGCTCAAGACGGTGCTGCCAAAGCTGCGCCGCAGCCTGCGCTGGCGGATCATCGGCAGCCTGCTGCTCGGCAACCTCACCTTTGTGCTGCTGCACGGCTTCGTGGTGTTCAAGCTGGGGGAGTTTCTGCTCTGGTCAGGCTTTCGGCCGGAGCACTACTATCTGGCCTGGGGCAGCATGGTGCTGGGCTGGAGCCTCTGCGCGCTGGCGGGCTTCAACCTCTATATGGGGCTGGTCTTTACCGCGCTGTCAGGCATAGGTCTGCTGGCCAACTTTATGAAGATCGCCATCTACGGCGTGCCGCTCGGCGGGGACGATTTTGGCAACTTGCTGGCGCTGCTGCGGATCCTGCTCGACCAGCACCCCATCCTGCCCATCTTCACCGTATTGCTGGCACTGTTTCTCTGCTGGCGCTTTGCCCTGTCGCGCTGGGTGTTGCGCACTGCCGCCGCCACCGTCGCCTTCTTTGCCCTCTGCGTCTTTGCCACCCAGACCGGCAACAAGCTGCTGGGAGCCAACATTCGCTACGTGGACCGTGCGGTCAACTACCACAGGGACATCATTCGCTCCGGCCCCGGCCTCTATCTGTTCAATCTGGTGGACGAGATGCTGCAAAGTGGCAGCGTGTTTCGCTACCCCTTGCAGATCAACGAGCTGGCCCCACAGCTGAGCTATCCGCCCCAGGGCATAGCGCCGCGCTGGGATCTGGTGATCGTGCTGCAATATGAGTCGCTCTGGCTCGACTGGAAGGGGCGGATCTGCGCTCCGGCTCCCACTCTCTCCCTGCCCGCCAGCGTGCAGCAGTGGCAAAAAACCATCCACTCCCCCACCACCGGCGGCATGACGGTGCTGGCGGAGTTCGAGATGAACACCGGCCTGCCGGTGGGCTTGCTCAAGCAGGGGGTGGTGCCCTACTACTACCTCTCTGAGCAGGTGCCGGGGCTGGCCCAGAGCGCCAGACAGAGCGGCTATAAGACGCTGTTCGCCCACCCCTATGTGGAAAAATTCTGGGGCCGCGCCAAGGCGATCCCGGCGCTCGGCTATGAGGAGCGCTGGTTCGATACCCGCTTCACCACCCTCGAGCATAAGGGGCTCTATATCTCCGACGATGCGCTGATCGACCATATGCTCAAGCGCAGCGAGCAGGATAGCCAGCCGCTGTTTGCCTACGCGGTCACCATGCAGGGGCACGGCCCCTTCGATGGCCCTCGCTATCAGGGGCAGGAGCGCAGCGGCGCCTGCCCGAACCAGAGCGAGAGCGACACCCAGCTGCTCAACACCTACTACACCGGGGTGGTGGATGCCATGGCCTCGCTGGAGCGGCTGCTCAAGACCCTCGACCAGTCGGGCAAACGCTATCTGGTGGTGGCCTTTGGCGATCACCAGCCGTTTTTGATGTCCGCCGGCAAGGGCATCCACGGTGACAAACCGGCGCGCGATGCCACCTACCAGATCCCCATGATGGCCTTTGCCCGCGCTGATGATCCCCTCAATCTGGCAACCCAGTTTGCGCCAGTGCGCCAGCTCTACCAGATGGGTCAGGCGACTCGTCAGCTGCTGGCGGGGGATATCACCCCCATCGAGGACAAGCCCCTGCTCCATCCGGTGCTGGGGGAAGAGAAGGGATTCGACCCCTCGAGCCTGGTGCCGCAAATCCGCGCCAGCTTCCGGCCCGATGCCCTGCCCTGATCCCACCCCACAAAAACAGACAAGGCCGCATCAGCGGCCTTGTTTTTTGACATTCATTTAGCACTCATTCTGCTCGCCTCCAGGGCTGCAGCAAGGTGAGCTGCTGACGGTCGAGATCGAGCGCCACCTCGATACCCAGCGGCAACATCAGCATGGGGTGGGTATGGGCGCAGTCAAACTCCGCCAGAATGGGGAAGTTCGGCTCCCCCACCACCTCCAGCAGGATATCGAGGGGGCGCTTGCCGCTACCCTGATCGTTGAACAGCTCGTGCTTGCCGAGGATAAGCGCGCCGATCCGATCAAACACCCCGCACAGCTTGAGGTGGGCAAACGAGCGCTCCACCGTCGCTGCCAAATGGAGGCTGTCCTCCAGCAGCAGAATGTCCCCTTGCTCGATGGCTGGCATATAGGGGGAGCCCCAGATCCCCGCCATCGTATTGAGGTTGCCGCCGATAAGCCGGCCCCGCACCCGACCGGTACCCACCGAGATCAGTCGGTTTGGTTGGCACTGCTTGGCCCGGGTCTGGTTTTCCCAATCCAGTCGTTCATCAGTCCACTGCACCGGGGTCGGCACTGTGTGGGGCACGGCGGTGCCCCCGGCCTGGCAGATCTGGCGAAAGCCCGCCAGCGTTTCGTCCACCAGTGGCGATAGCTCGCCGAAAGAGGCCACCAACGCCGGCCCGTAGAAGGTGACCAGGCCAGTGCGGGCATGAATGCCGAGCAGCAGGGCCGTCACGTCGGAGTAGCCGATGACTATCTTGGGATCGCGCTTCAGCGCCTCAAAATCGAGGTAAGGGAGCAGGGAATTGGAGTTGTTGCCGCCAATCACCGACATGATGCAGCGCACTTCGGGGTCGCGAATAAGGGCGTTGAGCTCCTCGGCCCGTGCGGCGATGGAGCCGGAGCGCCAGTGATCCTGCTGGCCGGTGAGGCTGCCCGCCTTGAGTTTGAAACCCTGCCCCTCAAGAAACGTCCTGGCACGGGCAAAACGCTGCGGGGCCCAGGCGGTCGCCGCACTGGAGGGGGAGAAAAAAGCGATGGTATCGCCACGTCGGAGCAGCGGGGGAACCAATAACGTCATGACACACTCATCCTTGCCAATATCCAGCCATCACAGAGTCGTTGAGACTCCTACAAATCCTCCACTAGTACAACAGTTTTATCGTTAACGTTTAGAAATACAAAACACTTCATTCATTATTAACAGATATTCTAAACGCCATCCCCTTCCTAGAATGACCTCATTGCGATGGCCAACCCCGGTTGGTTGTCAGAATGGTCGGCCTGACAGCCCGAACGTTCTCTTTCCCACTTTTTCTCTCTGACTTATCAATGAGGTGCCTGTCATGAACAAAAACGCATCCCCCAGCGCATTGGTTGTAGAAGGCGGTGCCATGCGCGGCATATTTGCCAGCGGCGTGCTGGATGCGTTTATCGAGCATGACTATCGCCCCTTTGACTTCGCCATCGGCGTCTCGGCCGGCGCGACCAACCTGTTGGCCTATCTCGCCAGCCAGCATGGCCGCAGCCACGAGATCCTGACCAAACTGGCGTGCAGCCAGCAGTTTATGGATCCCCTGCGCTTTGCCAAGGGGGGCAATCTGGTGGATATCCACTGGCTGTGGCACACCAGCTGCAGCAAGTATCCCCTCGACATTCACGCCTACCGGGAGACCGGTATCCCCTTCTATGCGGTGGTGACCAATACCCTGACCGGCAAGGCGGAGTACATCCGGGTCAAGCCGGAAAACATGAACGAGGTGCTGCCCGCCAGCTGCGCCATTCCCCTCGCCTCCCACGAATACCCGGAGGTACACGGGGTACCGATGACAGATGGCGGGGTGGCCGACTCCATCCCGGTGATCGAGGCCTACCGCCGCGGTGCCCGTCACCTGACGGTGATCCTCTCCGAGCCCCTTGGCTACCGGCTCAAGCCGATGCCCTTCCCCTGGATGATCCGCACTCTGCTCAAGACCCGCCCCGCGCTGGCACAGGCGCTGGAGCAGCGGGATCGCAGCTACAACGAGGCGCTCGATTTTATCGCCAATCCGCCGGAGGACTGCCAGATCGAGGTGATCGCCCCGGCCGACTACTTCCCCGTTTCCCGTTTCACCCGCGATATCAACAAGCTGGAGATGGGATACGTGATGGGCAAGTGCGCAGGCTATCAGGCCGCCCTGCTCAATTGATAAGGCTTTTACAGGCATGACCCGACCTGCCGCGACGCACGCGCCGCCAACACAATAACAATCGGGTCAGTTGAGCAACATGAGTCATAAAAACAGACCGTGGCGAGGCAAGCGCGGCCAGAACAGATGCCAGACATCCTGACCGGCTTGCGCCTCATCCCTATGCCAGGGCATCTCACCCTCACACAAGGTGTTTATTTATGTCGTTTCTTCTCACCCATCCCGCGCTGGCGCAGCTGTTCGAGCGGCTGCTGCCCGATTACCGGATCATGGCGCCCGCGGCCGAATATCGGGGCGGCCAGCGGGTGGTGCGCGGCGAGCTGCAGCAGTTGGCCGAACTGGCCCGTCAGGTGAAGAGCCCGAGTCTCATCATCGGCTCGGTGGTGACTCTGGCCGACAAGCTGGACTGGTATGGGGAGGCCAACACCATCACCGGAGCTTGATCTGGCAGACGTGTCCAAGGGGCGGGCTAATGCCCTCCAGAGGCAAAAAGCAGACACCGGGCAACCGGTGTCTGCTTTTTTCATCAACAGGATAAGCGCTAAATCACGCGCCCGTTACTCCAGCGTGATGGGGCCGGTGTTCTGGGCATCGCTGTCATTCCAGTCACTCTCATAACGAATGCGCGGATCCCCCTGCAGGGTATAGAGGATGGTGCCCTGACGAAACTGCAGCGCACCATCGGCCCGCTTGGCCTTCACCTTCACGCCGTTGACCCACACCTGCTCCTTGCCATCCACCTGAATGTTGGCCACGGTGGCACCGGTCTCGCTATTTTTGGCGGTCCACTTGCCCTGATAAGGGGAATCCCCTTTGGCCATCGGCAACGTAGCCGCCTTGCCAGCAGACCAAGCGCTGACCGTACAGATGCCGTTGGCGCGCTTGTCATGCTTGATGGCGTAATCGACGCTGGGCTCGCTGGTCGCGGAGTCAGAGGTGATGCCGATCATGATCTTGCCGCTCTGGGCGGTATAGGCGGTCGGCGCATCGGTTTTCAGCGTGGCCTTCTTGCCATTGATAAAGACATTGCCCCCTTGCGCCTTGACCTGAATATTCATCGGGCAGCTGGCGGTAAAGTTGGGAACGGCCGCGGCAACACTACCGGCATAAGCGGCGATGGCCAGCGTGATAACAGTCAACAGAGCAGATTTTTTGTGCATCTTGATACGCCTTCAAGAAAGAGTGATTCATGCAAAATGGGGATCATCCATGATGAGGTGTCGTCCTGATGGCTGCCACTCTAGTCCGGCGATCCAGGGGGGCCCAGTTAAAAAAAATAAAACCCGAGCCATCGGGTTATGAAAAAATATAAAATTTTGAAATCAGCAACTTAGATTCATTAATGGCATGAGTTCAACACCCCGTTCACGCCTCGTTGCCCGCAGCCGGGCACAAAAAAGCCGATAACCCGGTTATCGGCTTTGGCCCGAACAGCTGGCGGCAGGATATCAGAACACCACGGCGGTGCCGCTGATACTGACCATCAGCATGCTGCCGTTTTGCCCCACCACCTCGTAGTCGATATCGATACCGACCACTGCGTTGGCACCAAGGGCCGCGGCGCGCTCTTTCAGCTCGTCGAAAGCGATCTCGCGGGCACGGGCCAGCTCTTTTTCATAGGCGCCGGAGCGGCCACCGATGATGTCGCGGATCCCGGCAAAGAGATCTTTGAAAATGTTGGCGCCGAGGATGGCTTCGCCCACCACGATGCCGCGGTATTCACGAATGGTTTTGCCTTCCAGCGTGGGGGTCGTCGAGAGGATCATCTTGAACTCCTGTGAGTAGCAGAAGGGCTCAGACTACCCCAACTGCCCGAAAATCCCAACGGGGTGGAGGCCTGTGCGACGCCGTCCTTAAAAATCACGACGGCCAGATAAAAAAACACCGCGCACGGGCGCGGTGTTGCTATCGGAACGTCATGGCCAGCGGCCAGACCGTTACGGATTGTAAGAGACTACCGAGCCACTGAGGCCAGTCATCTGGGAAATCCGCCCCTGCATCCCCTGCAGTTTGGCCTTGGAGACATCCGGTCCGATAAAGACACGGTTGAGCTGACCCTGCACCGGTGTGCGCGGCGAGGTGTGGGCAGAGTAACCCGCCGCCCGCAGCTTGCTCACCAGCGCGTTGACGCTGTCGACGTTCTTGAAGGCGCCAAGCTGGAGGATCCAGCTACCCTGTGCCGGTGCCGCAGCAGGCGCGGGTGTGGTCGGCTGGGTCATCTTGCTTTCAATCAGATCGTCGAGGGACTTGATCTGACCCGCCTGCGGCTTGCTCGGTGCGGGAGCCTTGGCCACTTCAACCGGTTTGGCTGGCGTCGGCTTGGGTGCAGGCTTGGGCGCTTCGACCGGTTTTTTGGCCACCACTTCCGGCTTGGGCTGTGGCTTGGGTTGGGCATTCTGTTGCGGCTGGACCGGCGCCGGTGCGGCAGGGGTTGTCGCTGGCTGCGCACCGTTGCCCTGACCGGCGAGGGTCATGGGGTCAGCCACCTCTTCCACTTGCCACTGCTGGGCCGCAGAGGCCTGTTGCTGGCTGGCCAGATGATCGGCGGGCAGGCTGCTGGCTGCCGAGACCTGCAGCGCAGGCTTGGCAGGCTCCAGCTCGGGGCGCAGCGGGATCTTGGCAAAGGCCTCCTCCTTTTGTGCCAGCTTGTGACCATCCAGCAAGTCCGGCAGGAAAATAACAACCAGGGCCACCAGGATGACGGTGCCCACCAGACGGTTTTGAAACTTCGAGGCCAAGTTGAATCCTACCTTTACGTAACTCAATATGCGATTTGGCTCCCCGCCCGAAGGCCGGGGAGCCGGGGTGTGCCCTAGACGGCGACACCCGCCAGAATGTCGGCGACAGTGTAAAACGAACCAAACACAATGACCATATCGTCCGGACTCGATGCGGCCAACGCTGCCTGATAAGCGGCGCTGACATCATCAAACTCTCTGGCAGGGCCCTTTCCCTCCCCCAGCGCCGCAGCCAGTTGCGCAGCAGTGGCGGCGCGCGGGCCGGTGAGGCTGGCCAGATACCACTCGCCAATCAGACCATCAAGTTCGGCAAGGGATCCCGCCATGTCCTTGTCTTTGAGCATGCCGACCACGGCGCGGCGTACACCCGAGCAGGGCATCTTGCGCAATTGCGCTGCCAGATAGGCCGCCGAATGGGGGTTGTGGGCTACATCGACGATCACCAGCGGCGCACTTTGCAGCTGCTGCATCCGGCCAGCCAGCCGGGCATTGGCAAGCCCGTCACGAATGGCGGACTCCGGCAGCGGCAAGCCGAGGGATTCCAGCGCCGCCAGCACGGTGACCGCGTTCATCAGCGGTAGCGCCGGTTTTGGCAGATCCCGCCACTGGTTTAGGCCGTGATAATCCCAACCGCTCTCGTGCTCATCGCCACGAAAATCGATACCGACCTGACGCAGGTTGGCGCCAAGACGCTGTGCTTCGCTCGCGATAGTCGCAGGCGGATTGGGCTCGCCACTGATGGCGGGCTTGCCAGCGCGATAGACCCCAGCCTTCTCCACCGCCACAGCTTCGCGGGTATCACCCAGCCAGTCGCAGTGATCGAGGGCAATGGAGGTGATCATCGCCACATCGGACTCCACCACGTTGGTGGCGTCGAGCCGGCCGCCCAGCCCCACTTCCAGCAGCAGCACATCGGGCGCGGCGCGGCAGAAGAGCCACAAACCGGCCAGGGTGGCGAACTCGAAGAAGGTAAGGGCAATCTCGCCGCGAGCCGCTTCCACCTCGGCAAAGGCGGCGCAGTGATCGCTGTCGGGCAGCTCTTGCCCGTTGACCCGCACCCGCTCGGTAAAGCGCAGCAGATGGGGCGAGGAGTAGACGCCAACCTTATAGCCTGCGGCCATCAGAATGCTGGCCGCCATGGCACAGCTGGAGCCCTTGCCGTTGGTGCCCGCCACCGTGATCACCTTGAACGGCAGCTGGGTAAGCCCCATGCGCCGGGCGACAGCACCGACCCGATCCAGCCCCATGTCGATATTGACCGGATGGATCTGCTCCAAATAAGAAAGCCAGTCGACAAGCGACCGGCTTTGGGATTGTTGCATGTTTGAACTCATCTTCACTCTTCGATGACGTGAGTATTCAGCATTTTGGCGAGCAGGCTGGCCAGACGGTTACGCATTTCACGGCGATCGATGATGATATCGATGGCACCCTTTTCCAGCAGGAACTCGGAGCGCTGGAAGCCTTCCGGCAATTTCTCGCGCACGGTCTGCTCGATAACGCGCGGGCCGGCAAAACCGATCAGCGCTTTGGGCTCGCCCACGTTGATGTCACCCAGCATCGCCAGACTGGCGGAGACGCCACCCATGGTGGGGTCGGTCAGCACGGAGATATAGGGCAGGCCGGCTTTGGTGAGTCTGTCCAGCGCCGCACTGGTCTTGGCCATCTGCATCAGGGAGAACAGCGCTTCCTGCATGCGAGCACCACCAGAGGCGGAGAAGCAGACCAGACCGCGACCTTCCTTGATGCACTCCTCGACGGCGCGCACGAAGCGGGCACCGACCACGGAGGCCATGGAGCCACCCATGAAGGAGAATTCGAACGAACAGGCGACAACCGGTACCCCTTTGAGGGTCCCTTTCATCACCACCAGCGCATCTTTCTCTGCCGTATCTTTCTGGGCGGCGGACAAACGATCCTTGTAGCGCTTGGAATCCTTGAATTTCAGTACATCCTGCGGCTCCAGCTCGGCACCGATCTCGGTACGACCCTGCTCATCGAGGAAGCTCTCGAGACGGGCGCGGGCGCTGATACGCATATGATGATCACACTTGGGGCACACTTCGAGGTTGCGCTCCAACTCTGCCCGGTAGAGCACCTGTTCACAAGCACTGCACTTGGTCCACACCCCTTCGGGAATGTTGTGACGACGGGGCGCAGTGATCTTGCTCTTGGGAAGAATCTTCTCAAGCCAGCTCATGGAATTCCTTAATGCTTTTGTGCCTGACAAAACGCATCGAGCCTAGATTGTTCAATGACTTACTAGCTCGATGGCAACAAATGACGGGTCATTAAACCACAATTTTTCGGGCGCAGTTACTAAAAACTGGTCGTACCCGGTGCCGAGTCCGGCAGCCACAGCGGGCCGAGCGGCAACTGCGGCAGAGCAAACTCGGCCGGGTAATCGACATCGACCAGATAGAGGCCACCGGCCTTGGCGGTCGGCCCGGCCAGATTGCGATCCCTGGCAGCCAGCACCTCGGCAATCCACTCCACCGGTTTGAGCCCCTGCCCCACCAGCAGCAGGGAGCCGGTGATGTTGCGCACCATGTGGTGCAGGAAGGCGTTGGCCTTGATGTCGAGCACGATGTAGGGGCCGGAGCGGCTGACGCACAGATGGGTCACATTGCGCCACGGGGTGTTGGATTGGCAGGCGACGGCACGGAAGGTGCTGAAGTCATGCTCCCCCAGCAGGCTCTGACCCGCCAGGTGCATCAGCTCGGCATCGATGGTCTCGTGGTAGTGGCTGACGCCACTGCCGAGGATCGCCGGCCGGTAGTTGTGGTTGTAGATGACATAGCGGTAGCGACGGGCGGTGGCGCTGAAGCGGGCGTGGAAGCTCTCGTCCACCGGCTTGACCCAGCGCACGGCGATATCCGGCGGCAGGTTGGAATTGAGCCCCAGGGTCCAGGCGCCCTCGGCGCGGTTCGCCTCGGTATCGAAGTGGATCACCTGGCCGGTCGCATGGACACCGGCATCGGTGCGTCCGGCACACTGGATGGAGACAGGGTGGTTGGCAATCCGGCTCAGAGCCGTCTCCAGTTCAGCCTGCACGCTGATCACTTCACGCTGACGCTGCCAGCCGAAATACCGGCTGCCGTCATATTCAATACCTAGGGCAATTCGCATGGATAAACTTGTCTTGTTGTGAAAACGCAGTGAAAGAAACGGGGCGGATTATACGCGCTCAGCCCGAAAAGTCCCACCACGCGCGCAATTGGCCTGGATGGTCAGCCTGCGTGGCCACCCTCACCCCATCGCAACTCGCCAAAAGAAGAGGGCAGCCACTGGCTGCCCCCGTTTTGCTGATCCCGTGATGGGAATTGATTTAGCCCAACCGCTTGAGCAACTTCTCGGCTTCGGCGCGCTGGTGATCGCTGCCCTGCTCTGCCGCCTCTTGCAGCAGCTCGCGGGCGCTATCCTTGTCATCGATCTCGAGGTAGGCACGGGCCAGATCCAGCTTGGCACCCACACCGCCGTCGTCGGCATCCACGTCAAACCCGGTGGATTCCGGCAGCACCTCGGGGAAACCATCGAGCCCCACATCCAGCGAGAAGCCCTGATAAGGCTCCTGCTCAGTGGTGCTGGCATCGGCCTCGGCCAGCAGCTTGTCGATCTCGACGTAGCCGCTTTCCTGCGCTTGCTCACGGGGCTGCACATCGGCCGGATGAGATTCCACCTCGGCGAACGCATCCTCGAAATCGGAGAGCGCCAGCTCGTTGGGATCCCACTCCAGATCCAGCTCGGCGTCCTTCGCCGTCTTCGCCTTGGCCGGCTCAAGACCGAGCTCAGCCAGCATCGCATCGGCACTCTCGTCGGCACTGAGATCAATGGCGTTATCATCTTTGCCAGCGGCGGGCTCGTCGAAGGCATTTTCGAACTCGCCGAGATCGAAGCTGGCCAGATCGTCGTCAGCGGCGCCAACTTCGTCAATGGAGTTCAAATCGGGCTCGAGGTCGGCAGAGAGATCCGCATCCAGCTCGGCAAACAGGGCGGCCTGCAGCTCCTCTTCGCTCATGACTTCATCAGCGGCCTTGGGCTTGGGATTGAACTCGCTGGCCAGATCCATGGCGGGCTCGTTGGCCAGGGCAATGGGCTCATCCAGCGAGAGATCGAGATCCGGCACCAGATCCGGGTCACGACTGGCAGGCTGGGCCGCCATCCGCTCCGGCTCAAAGCCTTGCAGATCCATCTCACCGTCGTCGCTGAACACCAGATCCAGGTCCGGCTTGTCCGGTTCAACCGGCATGAAGCCATCGGGGGTGTTGAGATCCGGCACCGGGCGCACCGGCTCATTGTCGGTCACATCGACGCTCAGCAGATCATCAAATTCGCTCTGCTCCTGATCCATCATCATGGCAGTGGATTCGGAGAGGCTCTTCTCCTGCTCTTCCAGCTCGCGACGGGCACGGGCCCGCAGCCAGAGGGTCACCAGTGCCAGCACCAGCAACACCGGCAGCAAGATGATCATGGCGAGGTTGAGCGGTGAGGCGAGCAGATCCATCAGCCAATTTTGCTTGGGCTCGGGCGCAGCGACCACCGGCGGAACCGGCTGGGCTTTGAGCTCGGCAATCTCTTTTTGCAGCGCAGTCTGATCCTGCAGCTGGGCCTTGAGGGTCTCCACCTCTTCGGTCAGCGATTGCAGGCGCAGCTTGAGCCTGTGGTTCATTTCGGTCACCTGGCCGAGCTGGGCATTGGCATCTTCCAGTGCCAGCGCCATCTCGGTGGCCGGTTTGCCCACCGGTTTATCCAGATCGGAAGGCAGAGGCGCCGGTGTGGTGCCTTCTGCAGCGCTTGGTACAGGCGCGGGAGCCACCGCCTCTTTCGGCGCGGGCTCGCTCACCTTGGCCACTTCTTTGGTTTCAGCAGCCGGTTGCGGTGCCACAACCGGTGCAGGAATGGGTGCGGCTTTCGCCACCGGCAGCGGCGCAGGCGCGGCTTTCACCGGCTCGGACTTGGCCGCCTCAACCTTAACAGGTTTGGCTGCAACCGGTTTGGCCGTGTGGGCCTGCTTGTTGGCCAGATATTTGGGGCTCAGCCCTTTCCAGCTGGCGTTGTCGCTGCGGAATTTGGCGCGGGCCTGGGCATCGGTGATAACACTCGCCTCGGCCACGGTCGGCAGCAGAATGCGGGAACCCACCAGAATGTGGTTGATATTGCCATCGGCAAAACTGCGGGGGTTTTTCTCGTAGATCGCCACCATGGTCTGGTAGACGCTGACACTCGTAGAGGGGCGATATTTGCTCGCCAGACTCCAGAGGGTATCGGTCGGACGAACAGGGCCATAGCTACCGGCATTGGCCGTGACCTGACGCACCACCGGCTCGGCGGTTGCGCGTACCGGCTGCGCCACGGGTCTGGCGACCGGTTGCGCCAGCGGCTGGGAATTGACGGCGGGAGGTGCAGGTTCGTCAGGGCCTTTTAGCTCGACAAAAAAAGGCTCCCGCGCCGAGTCTTCAGCCTGGACGGTGCCCAGCAGACCCAATGCGAGTAGCGTTGCCAATGTTATGCGGGAATGTCCCATATTCGTTCCTTCGTATGACGGCCCTATCGCATTGAAAAATCTGGATAGTTACCCCAAAACAGTCGGTTCAATATAAATCAGGCTCGCCTAGCAAGCCAGCAGTCCGACACATTTAGCACCCAACTTGACTCTGAGTGTAGGAAAAAACTTAATCAGTTGATATCGCAACAGAATCTTGAAGTGGCGGAGTGCGGCATGGGTCACACCCCGCAGTACTCACCGGCCGGATGCGCAGCACTCCCTGCTGCGCATCGGTGGCATCGTTCAGCTTTACAGATAGTCGCGAACCAGCAGCTCGGCAATCTGTACACTGTTGGTTGCCGCGCCCTTACGAACGTTATCGGCCACGATCCACATATTGATACCACTCGGATGAGAAATATCCTGGCGCACCCGACCGACCAGCACCTCATCCTTGCCGGTTGCGTCGCGCACCGGGGTCGGATAATCCCCTTCGTCATCAAACAGGGTCACGCCCGGCGCATTGCGCAGCAGCTCCTTGACCTGTTCGGCATCGAGCGGTTGGTGCAGTTCGACATGTACCGCCTCGGCGTGGCCGTAGAAGACCGGCACCCGCACACAGGTGGGATTCACGGCAATGCTGGCATCGCCCAGGATCTTCTGGGTTTCCCACACCATCTTCATCTCTTCACGGGTGTAGCCGTTGTCGGTGAAGCTGTCGATCTGCGGGATCAGGTTAAAGGCGATCTGTTGCGGATAGAGGGTCGGTTCCACCGGACGACCGTTGAGCAGCTGCGCGGTCTGGCCCGCCAGCTCGCTGACCCCCTCTTTGCCCGAGCCTGACACGGATTGATAGGTGGCCACGTTGATGCGGGCGATCCCCACTTCATCGTGCAACGGCTTCAGGGCCACCAGCATCTGGATGGTGGAGCAGTTGGGGTTGGCGATGATGTTGCGATTGCGAAAATCGGCCAGCGCGTCCGGGTTCACTTCCGGGATCACCAGCGGGATATCTTCGTCGTAACGGAAGCAGGAGGTGTTGTCGATGACGATGCAGCCGTGCTCGGCAGCAATCGGTGCCCACTTGGCAGAGACCTCGGCACCGGCGGAGAACAGCGCGATCTGCACCTGGCTCCAGTCAAACTCCTCCACATCGAGGATCTCGAGGTTCTTGCCACCAAAACGCACGGTATCACCGGCGCTGCGGCTGGAAGCCAGCGGATAGAGGGTCGCCACCGGAAATTCGCGTTCTTCCAGGATCTCGATCATCGCCTGACCCACGGCGCCGCTGGCACCCAATACCGCTACGTTAAACTGCTGGCTCATTCTGTTCTCCTCTGATAATGCTGCAATGGCACCGGCTGGCGCCATGGTCGGCTGGCTCTCGCGCTGCGAGATGACGCTGCCTGATATGGCTGAACCAGCGCAGTAGCATCTGCGCCAGCTCAGTAAAAAATGGGGTCGGTGTGGCCAACGCGGCTCACCCCTTCCGGTTATCTTCCAACAATTTGCCCCCGTTCAGGGGCGTGACAGTGCAAATCCCAATGCGCCCAGCGCCTTGTCGGCAAAAGCTCCCTCAATCTGCAGGGAGGATAGTTCACGGCGCTCGGGATAGTGCTTGCGCTGCTTATCAAAGCTGCCGGGCAGGCCGAGTCGGGACCGAAAACGGGCATCATCGCGGCGCACATCATAGACCAGATGCACCAGCTGCTTGATCAGCGCCTGATCCGGCACTCGGCCCGGCACCACCGCCTGCACATCGGGGGCAGGCAACAGCCGACTCAAATCCTGACGAGGCTGACGCCCCAGCTGCAGGCAGAGCGCCTGATAGAGCATCCAGGTGCCACGCGCCTTCCCCTCCAGGCTGTAACCGGCGATATGGGGGGTGGCAATCTCGGTATGGGGCACCAGCGCGACCAGTGGCTCGGGCTCGTTCTCCCACACATCCATCACCAGTCGCAATGGCGCATCGCTCAACTGGCGCGCCAGCAGGGCCCGGTTATCCCACACCTCACCACGGGATGCGTTGATCAGGATCTGCCCGGCAGGACGGGCGGCAATCAGCTCGGCATCCAGCAGATGGTAGGTGGCATCCTGCCCTTCGCGGGTGATGGGTACGTGGAAGCTGACGATATCGGCGCCAAGGGCGGTCTGATAATCGACAAAACCGCCGGCGGGATTATCCCGCGCCCTGGGCGGATCACAGCGCAGCACCCGCATGCCGAGCGCTTCGGCCTTGCCAGCCACACACTCGCCGGTATTGCCGGCGCCAATCACCGCCAGCGTCATGGCCGAGAGGTCGAGTTCGTAACGCTCCGCCAGCACCAGCAGGGCTGAGAGCACATAATCTCCCACCGAATACTTGTTGCAACCGGGGGCGCTGAAGAAGGGAATATTGCGGCTCGCCAGCAGTGCCTTGTCCACATGGTCGGTGCCGATGGTGGCGGTGCCGACAAACCCGAGTTTCGGGCTGGTCGCCAGCAAATCGCCGTTGACGCGGGTGACCGAGCGCACCAGCAACACATCGGCATCCAGCAGATCGCGGGCCTGCATCTGCCGTCCGGGCAAGGGGATCACCTCGCCAAATTCGGCAAACAGCTCCACGGCATGGGGCATATTCTCATCAACGACTATCTTCATCGGGCTCTCTTTGGTCACAACCGCCACGGGGGCGCCATTCTAGCGCAAAGCCGCCCGAGATTTCAGCCTGTGATGCAATCAGGCGCGAAAGGACAGCACATTGCGCGGCGGCCACCCCATCAGCCCGTTCAAACAGAGGATGTCGCCACAAATGTGTAAGCAGAGGTAACAAACCGACTGCTCGGCTTGGTGCGGGCATGCCGCGATGGCACAATGCCCCTCTTTTTCGCGATCGCCCATACCCACCATGCCGCTACACGCCCCGTTGCTCCCAGCGTCAACCGCCTCACTCACCCGCAGTCAGGTACTCGGATTCAGTGCCCTGTTGATCCTGCCCCTGCTGCTACTCGCCACGCTGCCCTGGCAACCTTTTCTGACCGGCTCGCTGCAAGCTGGCTGGCTATGGTGGTCATACGCCCTCACCCGCATGGTCGATATTCCCGGGATCGGTGTCAGTGGTGCCCTCTTGCTGCTGCTGACCCGTTACAAACTGAAACTGGAGTGGGCCCCCTTCATTGCGCTGGGGTGTACACTGGCGGCCCTGCTTGCCAGCGACTGGGTGATCAAGAGCCTGATCAAGCACCTGACCGAGGAGCCCAGACCCTACCTGCTCTGGCTGGAGAGTCAGGCGCTGATCCCGGCCATCAAGAGCTTCTACGCCAGTAGCGTCGAGGTACGCAGCGAACAGGTTCACGCCGCCAGCCAGTTGCTGGCCCTGCCCGAGTGGCTCGGTCACCACTGGCAAAAGGAGGTGAATTACGCCTTCCCCTCTGGCCACAGCATCGCCGCCATCAGCCTGGCCCAGTTTTTCGGTCTGATCTGGCTGGCCCGCGCCCCCACGGGCGTCTGGCTGCTACCGCTGTGGGCGCTAGGGATTGGCCTGTCGCGCATGGTGATGGGAATGCACTGGCCGATGGATGTGCTGACCAGCGCCCTGCTTGGCACTGTCACGGCGCTGATCGCCGCCCGCTGGTGGCTGCACAGATATTGAATCCAGCGCCATCTTGCACAGGCTTCCTGCGTGGGATGGGAGGACAAGCCTGTGCTTTTTTGCCATAATGCCGCCTCATTTTATCCCGACCGAGATCCCATGACCGACGCAGTTCATACCCTCAAGGGCCGTTTCCGTGGTTTTTACCCCATCGTCATCGATGTTGAAACAGCCGGGTTCAACGCCAAGACCGATGCTTTGCTCGAAATCGCGGCTTACACCCTGAAAATGGATGAGCAGGGCTGGCTCGTTCCCGACCAGGTGTTCCACTTTCATGTCGAGCCCTTCGAAGGGGCCAACCTGGAAAAGGCCGCGCTGGAGTTCACCGGCATCGACCCCTACAACCCGTTGCGTGGCGCTGTCTCGGAGAAAGAGGCACTGACCGAGATCTTCAAGGGGATCCGCAAGGGGATGAAGGAACAGGATTGCGGCCGCGCCATCATAGTGGCCCACAACGCCACCTTCGATCACGGCTTCGTGATGGCCGCCGCTGAACGGGCTGGCCTCAAGCGCAATCCGTTCCACCCGTTTGCCACCTTCGACACCGCTGCCCTCTCCGGGCTGGCGCTGGGTCAGACCGTGCTGGCCAAGGCGTGTCAGAGCGCCCGCATCCCGTTTGACAATAAAGAGGCGCACTCTGCCCTCTATGACACCGAGCGCACCACCGAACTGTTCTGTCATATCGTCAACCGCTGGAAGAGCATGGGGGGCTGGCCGCCAGCGCATCCGGATGACGACACGCCGGATACCCCTGCCGATGACGACGTGCAGGCATAAACGGATGAAGGCTGCCACAGGCAGCCTTCGTTGTTTTCGGGGGCGTGATTGATCGCTCTGCGCACAAAAAAGCGCCATCAACGTCACGATCAACCGCTGCGCGCGCAATGCACTGAGACAAACCGGCCACAAACCCTCATTTTGATCCACCTTGTGCCAGATGCTGCTGCGATATGAGGGGGTTGACTGATTTTTTTCTCGACATTTGTCACATTTTTCGCAAACTAACTCCCCTTCACATGACAGACAGCAATAACAAACTATAAGGAAATCAAATGAATCCAGTTGTTATCGCAGTCGGGCTGATGCTGGTGCTCAGTCTGCTGCGGATCAATGTGGTGGTCTCGCTGGCGCTGGGGGCCATTGCTGGCGGCCTGGTCGGCGGGCTGTCGTTGACCGATACCCTCACCACCTTCAGCGGTGGCCTGGGCGGTGGCGCCGAGATTGCCCTCTCCTACGCCATGCTGGGCGCCTTTGCGGTTGCCATCTCCCGCTCCGGGATCACCGACCTGCTGGCCCGCAAGGTGATCAGCCAGTTAGGCAAGGATGCCAGCTCGACCCGCATCATGTGGGTCAAGACCCTGCTGCTCTGTTCCGTGCTGGCCGTGGCCATCTCGTCCCAGAACCTGATCCCGGTTCATATCGCCTTTATTCCCATCCTGATCCCGCCGCTGCTGCATGTGATGGCGCAGATGCAGATCGACCGTCGTCAGGTTGCCTGTGTCATCACCTTTGGCCTGACAGCCACCTATATGGTGCTGCCGGTCGGCTTTGGTGGCATCTTCCTGAACAACATTCTGGCCAAGAACCTGATCGATAACGGCGTGCCCATCACCACCAGCCAGATCCCGCTGGCGATGGCCATTCCGGTCGCCGGTATGTTGCTGGGCCTGCTGATCGCAGTGTTCATCAGCTATCGCAAACCGCGCCAGTACGATCTCGCCAAGATCCTGGATGCGGAGCCTGAGACCGTTGAACTCAATCTCACCCACATCTGGGTCGCTCTGCTGGCCATTGGCGTGGCACTGGGGCTGCAACTGATGACCAACAGCATCGTGCTGGGTGCGCTGGCCGGTTTTGTCATCTTCACCTGCGGTGGCGTCATCAAGTTTCGCGAAAGCCAGGATGCCTTCACCCAGGGGGTGCGCATGATGTCGCTGATCGGCTTCATCATGATCTCCGCCGCCGGCTTTGCTGCCGTGATGAAGGCAACCCACGGCGTCGATACGCTGGTTCAGGTGGTCGCCTCCGGCATCGGCCAGAACAAGGGCATCGCCGCCTTCCTGATGCTGCTGGTGGGCCTGCTCATCACCATGGGGATCGGCTCCTCTTTCTCCACCGTGCCCATCATCGCCACCATCTATGTGCCGCTCTGTCTGCAGCTTGGCTTCTCACCGATGGCGATCATCGCACTGGTCGGTACCGCCGGCGCGCTGGGGGATGCGGGTTCACCGGCCTCCGACTCGACCCTGGGCCCGACCTCCGGCCTCAACGCCGATGGTCAGCACGACCATATCTGGGACAGCGTGGTACCCACCTTTATTCACTACAACATCCCGCTGGTGATCTTCGGCTGGATTGCCGCCATGGTGCTCTGATAGCCCCGCTGGCTGCGACCAGAGCACCTCACCATGCACAACAAGAAGGCGACCTGATGGTCGCCTTCTTCATTGATTCGGCTAGAGAAACAACAGCACGGTAGCTTGTGGTGACAGTGAAAAGGAATCACTCGCTAACCCAGCGCCACCTCCTGCATGATGCTCCGATTGATAAAGTAGCGATGGCAGAACAGCAAAAAAGCCTGCATCGGCAAGGGTCTCGAGTAGAAATAGCCCTGAATTTCATCCACCCCGATGCTCAGCACCGCCTTCAGCTCATCGTTGTTTTCCACCCCTTCCGCCACCACCCGCACACCGAGTTGATGAGAGAGACTAGTGATCGCCTCGACGAACAGGGCCTGACGGGTATCGTTGTCGATGGCAGTGATAAATGAGCGGTCTATCTTGAGCTTGTCGAAATAGAGTTCCCGCAAGTAGGAGAACGATGACCAGCCGGTGCCGAAATCATCGAGGGCCACCCGCACTCCGATCTGACGCAGGGTGTCGATGATCTGCTTGCTCAGCTCGATATCATCCAGAGCAATGGTTTCGGTCAGCTCGACGATCAGCTGTTGCAGGCTTAGCGGTCCATCTTTCATGTTCTCTTCCAGCTGGGCTGCCAACCCCATATTGAACATGGAGCTGGAGAGGTTGACCGAGATCTCCAGCGGCTCAATCAAGTCGCTAGGGAAAGTGGCAAGATCATGCTGCAAGCGCCGGAAGATCCATAACCCGAGCGCCTCCCCCAGCCCGTTCTCTTCCGCCAGCGAAATGATATCGAGTGGCGGAATAAAACCGTACTCCGGGTGATTCCAGCGGATCAGCACCTCGGCCCCCAGTCGCACCGAACCTTGACCACGGACAATGGGCTGGTAATAGAGGCTCAGCTGCAAATCGTCGGGGTGCTGGATCAATTCGCGCAGCTCGGTCGACAAGCGGCGGTTGCGCAGATAGTGCTGATACATACTGCTGGAGAAGACCACGTAGTGATTCAGCCGCTTGCGCTTGGCGCTGTCGAGGGCGATGTCGGCAAACAGCAGCATCTCCTCCGGCGTATGCACCGGTCGCACGTACTGGCTGATCCCCATAAAGACCCGTACCCGGTGGGCGGGGTCGGTCGCCAAGGCGAGCCCGGCAAGCTCATTGCGCAGCTGTTCCAGAAATGGAAAGCGCAGATAGGTGGGCATGACCCCGGAAATAATGATGGCAAACTCATCGCTACCGGTGCGGGCGGCAAAGATACCGTCAACCGATACCGCGCGGATCCGCTCGGCCAGTTGCGTCAGCAATGCATCTCCCACCTCGTATCCCAAGCTGTCATTTACCTCCCTGAAATGGCCAAGATCCACCAGACAGACAGTCACTCTGCTAGGTCGCCCTTTATGTCCTGTCAGATGCTTGAGGTGTTTGATCAGAGAGGCCCGGTTCGGCAAGCGGGTTAGCGCATCATTCCACGCAAGAAAATACTGGTGGCGCACTTCGCGAAACAGCATCAGCAGCATCACCACGGTCGCCAACATCAAGAAGGCCAGAATGAAGAAGTTCTGGGTACGCGACGAATTGAGCACCTCCCGCTGGGCTATGGCGGAAGGGCCGGTGAAGTTTTTCACCATCACATTGCGGATCGCTGCCAGATCCCGAGCCAGCTCCTCGGCTAAACGGGCAAGCTCTGTTGAATCTCGCTCTCCGCTGACCACTGCCTGCTCATACTTCTCGAACAGAGTCATGATCTTGCCTGCTGCCTGTTCAGCCCCAAAGCGGGTTCTCACCGGCTTGGCCTCCTCCCCGTGCAGGAAGACATCGAGCCGGTTCCAGGCAATATCAAAGCGCTTGTTCATCTCTTCCTGACTGGTTGAACCGGTACGATAGAGAGAAAGTGCCTTATCAAAGCCATGGATCTCCAGCTCCAGCTGAGCCAACGCCCAAGCGGAGAGCTGGGTATAGCGGGTCACGGCATTAAAAGCACGGTCATAGTTCCAGACCGACCAGATGGCGACCCCCAAAAAAGTAGTCACCATCAGGATCAAGCTCAGAAACTTGCCGCGCAGCATCTTATTTGCTCTCGATCGCTGTCAGCTGCCACACCATCCGGCTGTGATAGAGCTCCTTGTTCAGCTCCGGGTGATCAGAGAGGGGATAGATGACCCAGAGCGGCCCCCTGTTGCGCAGGGTCAACGCTTTGCCATCCTGCTTCTCGGCCAGCAGTACCGAGTATTTATCTCCATCTTCCAGCGGCACCGCCGCCCAGTAGTCATTGATGGCGACCGCCTTGACCTCCGCACTCTTGAGATCGTAAATCTTGACCAGATCTCGCAGCAGCACACCACGATAGGTGTGGTCCCCCTCGGTCCAGGGGGTCTGGGTCTTGACCTCTGTCTGAGGCAAGGCCTCAAACTCGGCCCGGGTCAGTACGACCTCCCCCGTACCATTGCAACAGCCATCCTCTTTTATTTTGAGGAAGGGCCCATCAGCCAACACCATGCCAGAAACGAGACAGCCGGATAACAGCAGCATCCTGCCAAGCCATCCACCCATGATAAACCTCCGTATCGTACTGTTTGTTTTATTGGTTTCACTCTGCCCACCGACATGGAAACGGCAAAGTCACAATGCAAAACAATGTTGCTGCAACCAGCTCACCACAACAGTCAACCTGCATCAGGCTGTACCCGAATGCCACCAAAAGCATGGCATCTACGCTCCGACTGTCGCAACCGCATCGGAAAATATTCATGTCCCTTTGGCTCTCAACTTGGCTTGTGGAACAGGGAGGTGGCCCCCAACACAGGCAAACTGACTGCACAGCCCCTATCGCAGGCACAAAAAAAGGCCGCTCAATGAGCGGCCTTCTTCATAACTGGGTCAGCAATCAGCTTTCGCGACGCTTGCCACTGAATTTGCGATCTTTGTTGAAGCCACCTTCACGGCGCTCACCGCTCTTGTTGAACGGGCGGTCACCCTGGGGACGGCGATCCTTGTTGAAAGGACGCTCCTTGTTGAAGGGGCGATCGCTGCGCGGAGGACGGGGAGCAGTGTTGCTGCCGGCCGGCACTTCGGTGTAGCGAGTGATCTGCAGCGGACGCTGGCAAACACGGGCTTTCTTGATCACTTCCAGTACATCGGCGGTCATGCCTTTCGGCAGATCGACGGTGGAGAAGTCATCGGCGATGTCGATGTTGCCGATGAAACGGCTCTCGATGTTCGCTTCGTTGGCGATGGCGCCAACAATCTGGCCCGGCTTGACGCCGTGATGGGCACCCACGTCTACGCGGTAACGCTCCATCTCCACATCCGGGTTGTCTTTCAGCGGACGCGGTTCGAGGGACGGCATGCGACGGGCAGGACGATCACCACGGTCGCCGAAGTCACGGGCACCGAAATCGCGGCCACCGTCACGACGGTCGAAATCACGACCACCACGATCGTTGCTGGCATTCAGCAGCGGATCCGGGATGGAGTCATCCAGCAGCAGCGGTTGGTCGCCCTGTACCAGCTTGGCCAGTGCGGCAGCCAGCTCCAGCGGATCGGCAGAATCTTCTTCGATCAGCTCGTTAACCAGGTTCACATAGATCTCGAGCTCTTCACCCATCATGGTTTCCCGGATGCGCTCTTTGAACTTGGTCAGGCGGTGCTGGTTGATGTCCTCGGTGCTCGGCATCTTCATCGGCTCGATGGCCTGACGAGTAGCGTGCTCGATGGCGCGCAGCATGCGACGCTCACGGGGAGCAACGAACAGGATGGCTTCACCTTTACGACCGGCACGACCGGTACGGCCGATACGGTGTACGTAGGATTCGGTGTCGTACGGAATGTCGTAGTTCACTACGTGAGTGATACGCTCAACGTCCAGACCACGAGCGACAACGTCGGTGGCGATCAGGATGTCCAGCTGGCCTTGACGCAGCTTGTCGACGGTACGCTCACGCAGTTTCTGCGGGATGTCACCGTGCAGCGCTTCACAGGCGTGGCCACGAGCGGCCAGTTTGCCAGCCAGCTCTTCGGCAGCATTCTTGGTGCGCACGAAGACCAGTACGGCTTCGTACGGTTCGACTTCCAGCAGACGGGTCATGGCGTCCAGCTTGTGCAGACCGGTTACCTGCCAGTAACGCTGGCGGATGGTCGGTGCAGTGGACGTCTTGGTGATGATCTTGATCTCTTTCGGCTGCTTCAGGTGTTTCTGGGCAACGCGACGGATCTGGTCCGGCATGGTAGCGGAGAACAGGGCAACCTGACGGGTGGCCGGGCACTGCTCCATGATCCAGTCCACGTCATCGATGAAGCCCATACGCAGCATTTCATCGGCTTCGTCCAGTACCAGGGCTTTCAGGCCGGAGAGGTCCAGGTTCTTGCGACGGATCAGATCCATCACACGACCCGGGGTACCGACGACAACCTGGGCACCGCGACGCAGGGCGCGGGTCTGGGTTTCGTAAGAGGAGCCACCGTAGATCGGCAGGACGTGGAAGTCAGGCATGTGCTTGGCGTAACGTTGGCACGCCTCGGCAACCTGCAGGGCCAGTTCACGGGTCGGAGCCAGCACCAAAACCTGAGTGTTGCGGTTACCAGCTTCCAGACGAGACAACAGAGGCAAGGCAAAAGCAGCGGTCTTCCCTGTACCGGTTTGCGCCTGCCCCAGCAGATCGTGTCCCGCCATCAGGTGGGGAATTGCTGCGGCCTGGATCGGTGACGGGCGCTCATAGCCCACGTCTTGCAGCGCTTTCAATACAGGCGCGGCCAGTCCAAGCTCACTAAAAAGGGGCAGTTGTTCGGTATCAGACATAGATTCTTCCAGATTAAGGCAGGCGGCTAAGCACCGCGGAATAGCAAAAAGGCGGCGATTATAGCGCCACTTTGTTCTGCTGTCTTGAAAAATGTGATAAGCCTCTCAAGACGTTGGCAATTATAGAGGGATCTTGCGACTATGGCTTGCTTATTTTTCACTACTGGTGCGTTATTGCAGGTCACTCCTCGCTGGAGTCCTTGCCCCGCTTGTGTTTGAGCACCGCCATCGTCAGTCGGCTGGTACACAATAAACGTCCCCGTTCGTCCCGAATTTCAATCTGCCACACCTGAGTCGTCGCCCCCAGATGCAGCGGCGCGCAACGACCGGTCACCCCCCCTTCCCGCTTGGCCCGCAGATGGTTGGCATTCACCTCCAGTCCCACGCAGTAGCTATCTGGTCCCACCGCCATGTTGGCTGCCAGCGATCCCAGGGTTTCTGCCAATACTACCGACGCGCCGCCGTGGAGCATGCCAAGGGGCTGATGGGTACGGTGATCCACCGGCATGGTCGCTTCCAGCCAGTCCGGGCCAAAGGCGGTATAGACGATATCGAGATGGGCCATCAGAGTGTTGCGAGAGGTGGCGTTGAGCCCCTCCAGACTGATGGGCTTGCGCCAGATGGGGGCGTTTTCTTGACTCATGGCGAGCAGACTCCTTATGTAATCAATGGGTTGAACGCGAGCAGTGTCGGCGAAAAAGACAACGAAAAAAAGATGCCCCGATCGGGGCATCCTGGCAACCACCTTGCGTCACCAGGGGTAGGTGACTCCGGGCCACTCGTCCCAAGGCACCTCTCGCCCCGGCAGACAGGGTTCCGGCCACTGCCACACCCTGGCGAGCCAGTCGCGCAGCTGCGTTTCCAGTTCCTCATCCGTGATGGGCGCCTCGGCCACCTTCCAGAAGAAGAGCTCCACCGCTACCTCCGGCAGCACCGAGGGGTAGAGATAAACCCCGCCCCAGAACTGCGGCTCCCGATCCGGGCTCCAGAGGCCATAGGCAAAGGAGCGCTTGGCCAGAAACTCCGACTGCTGCCACTCCAGATCCCCTTCGTGCTGACTCAGGCTGAAGTTGGCGGAGGGCCATATATCGTTCGGGCGAAACAGCTGATGAAGCTGCTCACGCTCGCGCAACATGGCGACAAACTCCACCACCGCCTGAGCAGGGGTGGCGGGCAACAACAAGAAACGCGGGTGCCGATAGGCCTTCGGCACCCGAAACCGTTTGGGAAAACGCAACATCAGAGCAGCTCCAGCAGGGCCTGCAATGGATGTTTGAGCTTCTCCCCCTCCATTCGCTTGACCTGACTGCGGCAGGAATAGCCGGTCGCCAGACAGCGCGCTTTGGGCAGACGAGCAAGGGGGTCGGCCCAGCTCAGGCCATAGATGCCCTTGGAGTTTTCCACCTGTTTGATGTCGTGACCATAGGTGCCTGCCATGCCGCAGCAACCCACAGAAACTGGCTGCAAGCTGGCCCCGAAGCGGCCAAACAGGGTGCTCCAGTCGCCGTGGGTCGAGGGCTTGGCGGTTTTCTCGGTGCAGTGAGCGAACAGATACCAAGGTTCGCTCCCCTCCCCGCTCGTTGCCTTATCGGCGCTGACAGGCAGCTGATCTGTCG
Source organism: Aeromonas sp. QDB11 (assembly GCF_027705265.1). Lineage (NCBI taxonomy): Bacteria > Pseudomonadati > Pseudomonadota > Gammaproteobacteria > Aeromonadales > Aeromonadaceae > Aeromonas > Aeromonas sp. QDB11. Next base: position 48,198 of record NZ_JAPDBM010000009.1, read on the forward strand.
GCAACGACAGCAACCACTCCTGTGGCAGCAACACCTGAAAATCGCCACGGGCCGACCCCAGCGCCTTGGCATACTCGTCGCGATAGCAGAGCACCATGGCCGGATCCACCCCCACCATGGGGATGCCGAGCGCCGCCACCTTGTTGAGGAACTGGGCGCTGTTGGCCGCGGTGCGGGCAAAGGCGCGCAGGAACCCCTTGATATGCTGGGGTTTGCCGTTCGGTTTAAAGGGCAGCAGATAGGGCTGGAACCCAAGCTTGCTGGCGAGTTTCACCAAGTCGCGCACCACGGGGGCATCGTAGTAACTGGTGAAGGGATCCTGCACGATGAGCACCACCTGCTTGCGTTGCTCGGCGCTCATCCGCTCCAGTCCCGGCAGATCAAAATAGCGGGCGCGGTTATCGTGCAGGCTCTCGGCCAGGGTCGGCACCGAGAGCAGTGGCACATCGACCATGCCGATACTCTTCTCGGTCGCCTTCTGGGCCCACTCTTTTTCGAGGAAGAAGTTGACCAGCTTCGGCGCTTTGGCGAGCAGCGGCGCATAGCTTTCGACGGTGCCGACGAAGTAATCCTTCGGCGCGCGCAGGTAGCGGCCATGATAAAGCTGCATAAAGCGGGCGCGAAAATCGGGCACATCCACCTTGATCGGGCACTGGCTGGTGCACGCCTTGCAGGCCAGACAGCCCGCCATCGCCTCCATCACCTCGTGGGAGAAATCATATTCGCCACGCTGTTTGGCCCAGCTGTTGCGCACCTTGTCCACCAGCTGTTTGAAACGCACGCCACCGGATTGCAGCGCCACCTCTTCAGCCAGCGGATCGAAACCCTGCTCCGCCAACTGACGCAGCCATTCGCGCATCAGACCCGCTCGCCCCTTGGGGGAGTGGCGGCGATCGCGGCTGATCTTGACCGAGGGGCACATGGGGGAGTCGGTCTCGAAGGTGAAGCACAGACCATTGCCGTTGCAATCCATAGCGCGGGTGTAGCTGGTGCGCACGGCGAGCGGGATCTGGCGGTCATACTTGCCGCGCTTGGGGCCATCGACCGATACCAGCTCGGCGCCGCTGCCATAGGGGATACAGATCTTGCCCGGGTTGATACGGTTGGCCGGATCGAACGCCCCCTTGACCCGCTGCAACTCTTCCCACAGCTCGCCAAAGAAGGCAGGGCTGTATTCGGAGCGAAAACCCTTGCCGTGCTCCCCCCACATCAGGCCGCCATATTTGGCGGTGAGCGCCACCACCTGATCGGAGATACGGCGCAGCAGCACCTCCTGCTCCGGGTCGCACAAATCGAGCGCCGGGCGCACGTGCAGCACACCGGCATCGACGTGGCCGAACATGCCGTAGTCGAGGCAGTGGGCGTCGAGCAGGGCACGAAACTCCATGATGAAATCGGCCAGAGATTCGGGCGGCACCGCGGTATCTTCGGTAAAGGCCACCGGCTTCTTGCGACCTTCGGCGTTGCCCAGCAGCCCCACCGACTTCTTGCGCATGGTGTAGATGGTCTCGATGCTCGGCAGGTGGTCACACACCTGATAGCCGATGATCCCCGCCTCGCCCTTGGCCAGCAGCGCATCGATACGGCGACAGAGCTCCGCCACCTTGGCCTTGTGTTCTGCTTCATCGGTATCGGCAAACTCGACGATGTTTAGCCCCTGCAGATCCTTGCCGGGCACATCCTGAATAAGTTCTTTGACCGAATGCCAGATGATGTCGGCGCGGGCCAACCCGAGCACCCGGGAGTCCACCGTCTCCACCGACAGGGCCTGCGCCTGCACCATAAAAGGGGCGTTGCGCAGGGCGGATGGGAAGCTGTCGTACTTGACGTTAACCAGCGTGCGGTAGCGCGGGATCGGTGTGATGTTGAGTCTGGCTTCGGTGATAAAGCCGAGGGACCCTTCCGATCCACACAGCACCCGGCTCACATCCAGCGTATCTGTGTCGGGATGATAGAGGTGCTTGAGATCATAACCGGTCAGAAAGCGGTTGAGCTTGGGGAAGGTGGCTTCGATGTCGGCGCGACGCTCCTTGCCGATGCGATAGAGGGTGCGATAGATCTCCCCTTCCCGAGTTTCGAGGGCCAGCTTGTCCTCAAGACGGGAGCCATTGACCGGCTCGGTGACCATGATGTCACCGTTCTCCAGCACCGCCTTGAGCCCCAGCACGTGATCCGAGGTTTTGCCGTAAACCAGAGACCCCTGCCCCGAGGCATCGGTGTTGATCATGCCCCCTAAGGTGGCGCGGTTGGAGGTGGAGAGATCCGGCGAGAAAAAGTAGCCGTGAGGCTTGAGCCAGGCGTTGAGCTGGTCTTTCACCACCCCGGCCTGGGCACGCACCCACCCCTCCTCCAGATTAATTTCCATGATCTGGTTCATATAACGGGAGAGATCGACGATAATGCCGCCGCCCAATGACTGACCATTGGTGCCGGTACCGCCACCACGAGGGAAAAAACTCAAGGAAGCGAACGCCGGCTCTGCGGCCAGCTTGAGCATTGCTGCTATGTCGTCCGCACTGCGCGGATAGAGAACCGCCTGAGGTACTACCTGATAGACGCTGTTATCCGTCGCCATCGCCAACCGGCTTGCATAAGACTTTTCGATATCACCACGAAATGCGCTGCGCTCTAGCAACTCAAGAAACTGCAGGGTTGCGGGTGACAAACTGTCCTGGTAATCGAGTCTCGGGATCATGAATCCTTGTTCCCATCCTTTGCTTGATGCCGGCACGCCGGCGACTACGACTGGCCGCCTGTCAATGGCAATCCGGCCAGTCCGCTCACATGTGAGCGGGCAGTATATCAGCTAGAAAACCGCTTGCGCTTGGCAATATTCACCATTTGAAAGGAGGACTTTTATGGCTCACCCCAGCCATGTTATCAGTACGCTTATCACCACCGAGAAGCAGGCGCTCACCCTGTCACTCGTCGGCAGCATCGCCTTTGCCATCTTCGGTATTGGCTACGGTCTGCTGGTCGGCTCCCACGCCATCATGCTCGACGGTATTTTCAGCCTGTTCAGCATGGGCATGACAGGTCTGGGTCTGGTCACGGCCTACTTCGTTACCCGCCCCTACGATGAGCGCTTCCAGTACGGCTACGCCCACTTCGAACCCATTGCCAACGTGATCAACGGCCTCATCATCTTGCTGCTTTGCCTCGGGGCACTCTATAACGGCATCACCACCCTGCTGGAGGGTGGCCGCGAGATAAACCTCGGTCACGCCCTCATCTGTGCGGCCATTTCCACCTTCCTCTGTTCGCTGCTTTATCTGGTCGAAGCCCGCTTGGCCAAGCAGTTCAACTCCGAACTGGTGCGGGTTGATTCCGAGGAGTGGCTGGTCGATACCATTTTAAGTGCCACCCTGCTGGTCGGTTTTCTGGTCGCCATTGGTCTGGATGCCATCGGCCACGGCCAATACAACCGCTACATAGACCCGGTGCTGGTTTCGCTGCTGGCCCTCTGTGCCACTCTCATTCCCATCAAGGTGCTGAGCAGAAACCTGCGGGAAGTATTCAAAATTGCCCCCAAGGGCGATGTGTCACAGCACGTCGAGCGGGAAATCGAGACGCTGCGCCAGCGTTATGGCTTCGAGTGCTACAGCCATCTGGCGAAAAGCGGTCGCCGCTTCGATCTGGAATTGAACATTCTGGTGGCACCGGATCAGGATTGGCCGGTCGAACGGCAGGATGCCCTGCGCCATGAGCTCTGGTCCCGCCTCGGCGATACCCTGGGCGATGCCTGGCTCTCGGTCTGCTTCACCCGCGAAAAGCGCTGGTTGTAACGACCGCACGGGGGAGCGCGGCCCGGCCGCCTCCCTCTGTCTCATCACAGCCCCGTCACGCCCCGTTGATGCTGCACTTGCCAAATTGGCGCCAATCGTTATCATCAGGGCTCATTTTTTACCCGAGGTTTTATTGCCCATCATGGACAATCCCCGAAGTTGCCCTTCGTCCCTTTCTGTCAAAGCCTATCTTTATCTGCTTCATCAGCGCCTCTGAATAACACCTTTGCCTTGCTGTTACTGCGGCCTTCGCGCGCCGTGATCACTGTTTGCTCTGTCTGTTTTTATTGAGGTCATACAATGGAATTGCTGCTGGATCCCCATATCTGGATTGGTCTGTTTACCCTGATCATTCTGGAAATCGTACTGGGGATCGACAACCTGGTCTTCATCGCCATCCTGGTGAAAAAACTGCCCCCCGCCCAACGGGACAAGGCGCGCATCATCGGCCTGTCGCTGGCCCTGCTGATGCGACTCGCGCTGCTGAGCGTGATGTCATGGCTGGTCACCCTGACCACCCCGATCTTGCATCTGTGGGATCACCCCTTCTCCGGTCGGGACCTGATCCTGATGGGGGGCGGCCTGTTCCTGCTGTTCAAAGCCACCTCCGAGCTGCACGAGCGGCTGGAAGCCAAACCCCATGACGATGGCCCGGTCGGCGCCTACGCCAGCTTCGGGGTGGTGATCGCCCAGATCCTGGTGCTCGATGCGGTCTTCTCGCTCGACTCCATCATCACCGCCGTCGGCATGGTGGAACACCTGGGCGTCATGATGGCCGCCGTGACCATCGCCATGGTGGTGATGGTGCTCGCCTCCAAACCGCTGACCCGCTTCGTCAACGCCCACCCGACCGTGGTGGTGCTCTGCCTGAGCTTCCTGCTGATGATCGGCTTCAGCCTGGTGGCGGAGGGCTTCGGCTTCCACATTCCGAAGGGCTACCTCTATGCGGCCATCGGCTTCTCGGTGCTGATCGAGTTTTTCAACCAGCTGGCCCAGCGCAGCGCCGAGCGCCACGAAGCCAAACAGCCGCTGCGCGAGCGCACCACTGCCGCCATCTTCAAGCTGATGGGCAGCAAGGCCTATCAGGATCAGCCGGATGACGATCTGGACGCACCGGCGCCTGCGCCGCTGAGCTTTGGCGAGGAGGAGCGCTACATGGTGACCGGCGTGTTGTCGCTGGCCGAGCGATCCATTCGCACCATCATGACCCCGCGCTCCGAGATGGCCTGGATCGACATCAACGACTCCAGCGACGAAATCCGTGCCCTGCTGCAGCGCGAGCCCCACAGCCTGTTCCCCATCTGTGACGGCGATCTGGACGAGGTGATCGGGGTGCTCAAGGCGCGCGACCTGCTGTTTGCCTTGAATGAAGGGCAATCCTTAAGCGAACTGGCCAAGCAGAACGACCCCATTATCGTGCCGCAGACCATCAACGTGATCCGCCTGCTGGCGGAGCTGCGCAAAGCCAAGGGGAGCCTCATTCTGGTCTCCGATGAGTTTGGCGTCATTCAGGGGCTGGTCACTACCCACGATCTGCTGGAGGCCATCGTCGGCGAACTGCCGGACGAGGACGAAACCCCGGATATCGTGCGCGATGGCGAAGGGTGGCTGATCAACGGCAGCACCAACATCCACCATGTGGAGCAGGTGCTGGAGCACGAGGGGCTGGTGAGCGAGAGCGATGAATACGTGACCCTGGCGGGCATGCTGCTCTCCCACTTCGGCACTCTGCCCACCCCGGGCCAGCAGTTGCAACTGCAGCAGCTCAACTTCGAGGTGATCGAGGTGAGCGAGCGACGCATCGAGCGGGTGAAAGTGATGCCCGCCACGGCTTGAGCCTGCCACCAGCAGAATACTGAAGAGGGCCAGACGGCCCTCTTTTTTATGCCTAAACGCCTCTTTCCTAACGGTTTGTGCTGATTGCTGCATCAAGCACAATTCTCTTGTGCAATTACCCCTCTTTTTCACAACAAGATGGCGGCATAAAGTGGCCTCACTTCCACCATGAGGAACTCAAGATGAGCCACGATCACCTGTTCTGCCCGCTGCGCCTCGGCCAGCTGCACCTTGCCAACCGCATCGTCATGCCCCCCATGACCCGCTCCCGTGCCAGTCAGCCGGGTGATGTGGCCAACGCCATGATGGCGAGCTACTACGCCCAGCGCGCCGAGGCGGGCCTGATCATCAGCGAAGGCACCCAAATCGACCCCATGGGCAAGGGCTACGCCTGGACGCCGGGCATCTACAGCGCCGAGCAGATCGCTGGCTGGAAAGGGGTGACCGATGCCGTACACGCCAAGGGGGGCAGCATCTTCGCCCAGCTCTGGCACGTGGGCCGGGTCACCCATCCGGACAACATCGGCGGTGCTCAGCCCATCTCCGCTTCAGCCCTGCCCGCAGTGGGTGTCAAGGTGTTCGTCGATAACGGCAGCGATGCGCCGGGCTTTGTCGAGACCGTCACCCCGCGAGCCATGACTCAGGCCGATATCGATGCGGTGGTGGGCCAGTTCCGTCAGGCGGCTCGCAACGCCATCAGCGCCGGTTTTGACGGCATCGAGCTGCACGCCGCCAACGGTTATCTGATCAACCAGTTCCTCGACTCCGAATCCAACGCCCGCACCGACAGTTATGGCGGATCGCTGGAGAACCGGTTGCGCTTCCTCAAAGAGGTGACCGAAGCGGTCTGCAGCGAGATCGGGGCTGACCGGGTCGGGGTGCGCCTTGCGCCGCTCACCACCCTCAACGGCACAGTCGATGCCAACCCGCAGCAGACCTATCTGGCGGCTGCCCGCCTGCTGGGCCAGCTCAATGTCACCTACCTGCACATTGCCGAAGCGGACTGGGACGATGCCCCCCTGATGCCGGAGAACTTCAAGCAGGGTCTGCGGGATGCCTTCCCCAACACCCTGATCTACGCCGGTAAATATGATGGTGCCCGCGCGCGCGCCGCCCTCGACGCGGGCTGGGCCGACATGATTGGCTTTGGCCGCCCCTTCGTCGCCAACCCGGATCTGCCAAACCGGCTGCGCCACGGCTATCCGCTGGCCCCCCACGATCCGGCCACCCTGTTTGGCGGCGGCGAGAAGGGGCTGACCGACTACCCCGTCTATCAGGCCGATGACGCAACCACCAGCCGCTGATTGCCGATGGCCAGCAGGCCACTTAAGCAGGCCCCACAGGTTGGGGCCTGCTGTCTTGTTGCGCACTCGCAACAGTGATAGTTATGACTGTCTTACTGTTGCAATCATCTCGTTAAGCTCTCCCACTGTTTCGCAAGGAGTCCTCATGAATCACACCCAAGCCTGGTGCTGGCATGCCCCCGGTGAACCGACCCAGCTTACCCTCGCCGATCTGCCCCTCTCCCCCCTTGGTCCTGACGAGGTGCTGGTGGCCAACCGGGTCATCGCCTTCAACCCGGTGGACTGGAAGCTGATCGAATATGGTCATGGCAACTGGCAGGACGGTCAGGTGCCCGGCGTCGATGGCATGGGCACTATCGTGGCACTCGGTGCCAACGTCAGCCATCTGCGTCTCGGCGCCCGGTTCGCCTACCACACCGACCTGCGCCACCACGGCAGCTTTGCCCGCCACACCCGTGTACCGGCCCGAGCCCTGCTGCCGGTGCCCGATGCCCTGAGTGACGAGGCGGCCGCCGCCCTGCCCTGTCCCGGCCTCACCGCCTGGCAGGCGCTGGCCAAGCTGCCAGGCCTGCACGGGGAAGCGCTGCTCATCACAGGCGCAGGCAGCAGTGTTGGCCGCTTTGCGGTGCAACTGGCCCTTAAACAGGGAGCGCGGGTCTTTGCCAGCGCCAGCCCACGCCACCATCAGTGGCTCAAACAGATAGGTGTGCAGGGTGTAGCCGATTATCGGGATCCCGACTGGCTGGCCGCCTTGCAGGTGGCCAACGGCAACGAGCCGTTCGAGGGGATCATCGATCTGGTCTCCAGCCAGCAGGCAGAAAGCTTGTTGCCTGCCCTTGGCTACTACGGCCATATGGTGACTGTGCTCGGGCGCATCCCCCACAATCCGCAGCCCGCCTTTGCCCACTGCCTCTCATTACACGAGATTGCGCTGGGTGCTCAACACGCCTTTGGCACCGACAAGCAGTGGAGCCGACTGGTGGCCGCCGGTGTCGCCATGATGGCGCAGATGGCGAGCGGCGAGCTGACCCTGCCGCCGCTGGTGGTCGGCAACTTCGAGGCGCTGCCCACCCTGCTCGACCGCTTCAAGCGCGAAGGACAGGGTGAGAAGTTTCTGGTGCGAGTGGCATAACGCTGACCTTCCCCCGGCAACCACACCGGCCATTGAAACGAGAGAGGCCCGCCAGTGATGGCGAGCCTCTTTTTATATCAACTGCTTTTCATATCGAGGGCATTGGCGCCTGACTCAGTGCAGGATCACCCCGTGGGTCGCGGCATAGCCACGGATCTCGCGGGTCAGCCGCGCCTTGTCAGCCAGAGAGAGCCAGCTCGCCTCAACGGCATTGAGCGACAAACGGCAGAGCTGACTCATGGTCGCGCCAAGGCCATCGGCCAGCGCCGCAAAGTTGGCCCCCATATAGCCGCCAAAGTAGGCGGGATCGTCGGAGTTGATGGTGACGCAGAGCCCCTGCTCCAGCAGCCGCAACACATTGTGCTGGGCCATATTGCCAAACACCTTGAGCCGGGTATTGGAGAGGGGGCAGACGGTGAGCGGCAGCCGGGTATCGGCCAGATAACGCAGCAACTCGGGATCATCGGCCGAGCGCACCCCGTGATCGATGCGGCACACCTGCAGCTCGTTGATCGCCTGCCAGATGTAGTCGGCAGGCCCCTCTTCACCGGCATGGGCCACCACCGGCAACCCCAGCTCGCGGCAGCGGGCAAAGACCCGGGCAAACTTGCTGGGCGGATTGCCCTGCTCCCCCGAGTCGAGGCCGATGCCGTGAATGCGCGACAGGAAGGGCATAGCCTCTGCCAACGTCGCGAACGCCTCCTCTTCACTGAGGTGGCGCAAGAAGCTCATGATCAGCCGCCAACTGATGCCAAACTCCTTCTCCCCGGTCTGCAACGCCCGCTCGATGCCACTCAGCACAGTAGCAAAGGGGATACCGCGAGCGGTGTGGGTCTGCGGGTCGAAGAAGATCTCCACATGCACCACCTTGTCGGCAGCGCAACGCGCCAGATAGGCCCAGGTGAGGTCGAAGAAGTCCTGCTCGGTCACCAGCACGCTGGCTCCGCGATAGTAGAGGTCGAGAAAGGATTGCAGGCAGTCAAAGTCATAGGCGGCGCGCACGCTGGCCACATCGGGCCAGGGCAGCGGCACATTATTGCGGTGGCCCAGCTCAAACATCAGCTCGGGTTCGAGGCTGCCCTCAATATGCAGGTGCAGCTCCAGTTTCGGCAGTCCGGCGATAAATTGCGCGGCGGTGAGGTGTTCGGGTGTGACTGGCTTGGGAATTGGGGTGTCCATAGCGACGGCTCCATCAGCAAAGTGATCCGGCGTCAGCCCCTCCACCAGACTGACCCGACGGCAGCTTTATTGTGCACCGAAGTGGCGAGACAGGGGAGACTTGTCATCAAACAGACTTATAATGGCGTCACAAAAATCATAAATGATTGAACATCTTAACGATTGGCGGCTCGCCTGCGCCCTGACAAGGAGTTTTCATGAAGAAGAACGTCATCTGCGATATCGACGGTGTCATCCTGCACAATAACGATCTCATCCCCGGTGCCGACCGTTTCGTCCACCGCCTGCTGGAGCAGGGCAGCAAGCTCTTGTTCCTCACCAACTACCCGGCCCAGACCCAGAAAGATCTGCAAAACCGCTTCCGCTCAGCCGGGATTGAGGTGCCGGAAGAGTGCTTCTACACCTCCGCCATGGGCACCGCCGATTTTCTCAAGCGCCAGGATGGCAAGAAGGCCTATGTGATTGGCGAAGGGGCGCTGACCCACGAGCTCTACAAGGCCGGTTTCACCATCACCGACATCGACCCCGACTTCGTGGTGGTGGGCGAGACCCGCAACTACAACTGGACCATGATGCAGCTGGGCGCCAAGTTCGTCGATCAGGGGGCCCGCTTTATCGCCACCAACCCCGACACCCACGGCCCCATGATGCACCCGGCCTGCGGCGCCCTGTGCGCCCCCATCGAGCGGATGACCGGCAAGAAGCCGTTTTATGTCGGCAAGCCGAGCGCCTGGATCATCCGTGCGGCGCTGAACCGGATGGAGGCCCACTCCGACGACACCATCATCATCGGCGACAACCTGCGCACCGACATTCTGGCAGGCTTTCAGGCCGGTCTCGAGACGGTGCTGGTGCTCTCCGGGGTGAGCAAGGTCGCCGATATCGACCGCATGCCGTTTCGCCCGAACCATATTTTCGACTCCGTGGTCGACATCGATATCGTCTAATCACCACCCAAGCGTTAAACAGGGCAGGTCTATCCTGCCCATGCAGGATCTGTTATGGAACCCATTCTGATCGCCGTGGCCTTTGGCTGCGGCATGGTAGTCAATCTGATTGGCCTGCCCCCCCTGCTCGGCTTTCTGGCCGCCGGTTTTATCCTCAATGGCATGGGGTATGAAAACACCCCCGCCCTGAGCGAGGTAGCCGATCTCGGCGTCACCCTGCTGCTGTTCACCATCGGCCTCAAGCTCAATATCAAGACCCTGATGCGGCGCGATGTGTGGGGCACCACCAGCCTGCACCTGCTGCTCTCCACCCTGCTCTTTACCGTGGTGCTGCTGGTCTGCAAGGGGCTGGGGCTCCACCTCGCCCTGTCGCTGGACTGGAAGCTGGCGCTGCTGCTGGGCTTTGCCCTCTCCTTCTCCAGCACTGTCTTCGCGGTCAAGGTATTGGAAGATCGCAGCGACATGAATGCCCTCTACGCCCGCATCGCCATCGGGGTGCTGGTGATGCAGGATGTGTTCGCCGTGGCCTTTCTGGCGTTCTCCAGTGGCAAGTTGCCCAGTATCTGGGCGCTCTGGGTGCTGGGATTGCCGCTGCTGCGCCCGCTGTTGTTCAAGCTCTTGGAGCGGGCCGGTCACGGCGAGTTGCAGGTGCTGTTCGGGGTGTTTCTGGCACTGGTAGTGGGGGCCGCCGGTTTTGAAGTGGTTGGCCTCAAGCCGGATCTCGGGGCGCTGATCATCGGCATGCTGCTCGCCTCCCATCCGGCGGCGGCAGGATTGGCCAAGGCGCTCTTTAACCTCAAGGACCTCTTTCTGGTCTGCTTCTTTCTCACCATCGGCCTCAACGGCCTGCCGACCCACGACACCATGCTGCTGGCACTGGCGCTGGTGCTGGCCCTGCCGCTGAAAAGCGCGCTCTACTATCTGGTCTACAGTGGTGCTCACCTGCGGGTGCGTACCGCCCTGCTCTCTACCCTGGCGCTCACCAACTTCTCGGAGTTTGGCCTCATTGTCGCGGCCATCGCCGCCAAGGCGGGCTGGATCTCCCACGAGTGGCTGGTGGCGGTCTCGCTGGCGCTGGCGGCGAGCTTTATGATCTCGGCCCCGCTCAATGCCCAGAGCGAGCGCATTTACCACCGCATTGGCCACTGGCTGCGGGGATTGCAGGCGAGCAACCTCCATCCGGAAGACAGACCCATCGAGCTGGGCGATGCCGAGGTGATCATCCTCGGCATGGGACGGATTGGTCAGGGGGCCTACTTCGAGCTGGAGAACAAATACGGCAACGTCATCCTCGGGGTGGAGAACGACAGCGAGAAGCTGCCCACCCTGCGCGCCCAGGGGATGAACGTCATCGAGGGGGACGCCACCGATACCGACTTCTGGGACAAGGTGCTGCTCTCCAATCAGGTCAATCTGGTGCTGCTGGCGATGCCCCACCACTCTGGTAACCTCTACGCCATCGAGAAGCTTCGCAGCCACGGCTTCAACGGCAAAATCGCCGCCATCGTCCGCTTCGAGGACGATATCGCCTCCCTGCAAGAACAAGGTGTGGATGCGGTGTTCAATGTTTACAACGAAGCGGGCAGCGGCTTTGCCCGCCATGTGATCCGCCGCTTGCAGCCGCGCTGAGAGCTGGCATCAGGGGCTTGGCGAGGGCCCTTGGCAAGGGGATGTGCATCGTTTAAGTTATGCTCAACCTCGTTTAATAAAACGAACAAACGCGGGGCCGGGATGGCCCCGCTTTCATATCCCCATTGCCAGGGAGGCACCATGAAGACCCTTAACGACTGGATTTTGCTCGACCGCCACGAAGCGGCCCCCACTCCGCTGATGGCCGCCCCCGAGCGCATTAAAGCGGGCAACCCGAGCCAGACAGTGTGGAACCACTACTCCGACCCCAGCCAGCAGTTTCACGTGGGCTTCTGGAGCTGCGAGCCCGGCCGCTGGGCCATTCACTACACCGAGCACGAGTATTGCCAACTGCTGGAGGGGGATGTGGTGATCCACGACAGTCAGGGCGGCCAGCTTGCCCTCAAACCCGGCGATCAATTCGTCATTCCCGCCGGCTTTGTCGGCGAGTGGGAGACCCTCACCCCCTGTCGCAAGGTCTATGTGATCTTCGAACCCGCTTCGGCTTGACGTTCACGTCACCCTGCCCCACTCCCTGTACCACGACCGGTGCCACTACCGGCCCCCTTATCCCGTTGATCCGCTTGACGCTTACGGCATGATTTTCTGCGGTTTTCCCGCTTGCAAAAGGTTTTTCCGCTAGGCATTGTGTCTGACGAGGAATGTAAATGGAATTTCGAGCCCGGACGTGGGGGGCTCATATAAAAATCAAGAGGATTACCGCCAATGTGTTCTATTTTCGGCATTCTGGACATCAAAACCGACCCGGCTCTATTGCGCAAATCGGCGCTGGAGATGTCCAAGCGACTTCGTCACCGCGGGCCAGACTGGTCCGGCGTCTACAGCTCCGACAAAGCGATTCTGGTGCACGAGCGCCTGGCCATCGTCGATCCGGGCAATGGCGCCCAGCCGCTCTACAACCCCGAGCGCACTCACGTATTGGCCGTCAACGGCGAGATCTACAACCACAAAGAGCTGGAGAAGAACCTCAAGGTCGATTTCCAGTTCCAGACCAAATCAGACTGTGAAGTGCTGCTGGCCCTCTACAAGGAGAAGGGCCCGGCGTTTCTCGACGATCTCAACGGCATCTTCGCCTTTATCCTCTATGACGCCGAACAGGATGCCTACCTGATTGGTCGTGACCACATGGGGATCATCCCCCTCTATACCGGTCGCGACGAACACGGCAATTTCTATGTCGCCTCCGAGATGAAGGCGCTAGTGCCGGTCTGCAAGAGTGTTGAAACCTTCCCGCCGGGACACTACCTGTGGAGCAAGGATGGCGAGCTTAAACAGTGGTACAAGCGCGACTGGATGGAGTACAGCGCGGTCGAGCACAACGTCAGCGACAAGGCCGAGCTGAAAGCAGCGCTGGAAGCGGCGGTCAAACGCCAGCTGATGTGCGACGTGCCGTATGGCGTGCTGCTCTCCGGCGGGCTGGATTCGTCCGTCATCTCCGCCATCACCAAGATCTACGCCGCCCGTCGGGTGGAAGACGATGGCAAGAGCGAAGCCTGGTGGCCGCAACTGCACTCCTTTGCCGTGGGGCTGGAAGGCTCGCCTGACTTGGCTGCCGCCCGTAAAGTGGCCGATCATCTGGGCACCATCCACCACCAGATCCACTTCACCGTGCAAGAGGGTCTGGATGCCCTGCGGGATGTCATCTATCACCTCGAGACCTATGACGTCACCACCATCCGTGCCTCCACGCCGATGTATCTGATGGCCCGCTATATCAAGGCGATGGGGATCAAGATGGTGCTCTCCGGTGAAGGTTCCGACGAGCTGTTCGGTGGCTATCTCTACTTCCACAAGGCGCCCAACGCCAAAGAATTCCACGAAGAGAACGTGCGCAAGCTCGCCTCCTTGCACCTCTATGACTGCCTGCGCGCCAACAAATCGATGGCCGCCTGGGGCGTGGAAGGTCGTGTGCCCTTCCTCGACAAGGAGTTCATGGACGTGGCGATGCGCCTGCAACCTGCCGACAAGATGTGCGGCAACGGCAAGATCGAGAAGCACATCCTGCGCGAAGCGTTCGAGGATCTGCTGCCCCACGAAGTGGCATGGCGCCAGAAGGAGCAGTTCTCCGACGGCGTAGGTTATTCGTGGATCGACAGCCTGAAAGCCATGGTGGAACAGGAAGTGACGGATCAGATGTTCGAGGCGGCGGAATTCCGCTTCCCCATCAACACCCCGCTCACCAAAGAGGCCTACTTCTACCGCGCCATCTTCGACGAGCACTTCCCGCTGGAAGCCGCCGCCCGCACCGTGCCCTACGGCAAGTCGGTCGCCTGCTCCACCCCCACCGCGCTGGAGTGGGATGCCAAGTTCAAGGAGATGGCCGACCCATCTGGCCGCGCCGTGATGGACGTGCACCAGCAGGGCTACTAAGCCCGAACGGGTTCACCCGAGCGGATAACGCCAGATAGCAAAAAGCCCTTCACCATGGTGAAGGGCTTTTCGTTATTTCATCTCCGGATAACCGAAGGAGCAGTTACAGATAGAAGATCCCCACGATCAGGGTATGGAAGACAAAACCGACCATCAGGGGCACCGAGGTGCGCTTGATCACCGCGAACGGGGTCAGCTTGGCACCGCTGGAGACCGCGATGATCACCCCGGAGACCGGCGACATGGCGCGCCCCATGTGGGAGGCCTGCTGCATCGGCAGGATCATGGCGGCGGTATTGACCCCCATGCTGGCAGCGATCTGCGGGATCAGCTCGACAAAGGCGAGGAAGGGTGCATTGCCGGAGCCCATGATGATGGCGGCAACCAGCGTCACCAGTGCAAAAACGATCGCCATGGCAAAGGCGGGCAGCCCCACATGTTCGGCGCCGACGATCAGGATATCGATCACCCCCAACACCTTGATGCCGTGAGCGAAGATCCCCGCCGCCACCAGCAGCCCCACTACGTTGCTGAACGCTGACCCCATGCCATTGAGAAAGTGGCTGAAACCGCCGCACACCTGCTTCATGTCACGGGTTCTGGCCGCCTCTACCACCATGCTGATAAACATCGAGATCATCACTATGGTGATGACGTTGAGCTTGATGTGATCGACAAACAGGGAAGAGAAGCCCACCGCCATGATGATGGGCAGCATAGGCAAGATGGCATAAAAGCCGGGGACTCCGACCTGTTGCTCTGAGTCGTCCACCGCAGCCGCGCCCTGATGAAGGTGCCCCTCCTGCAGATCGCAGCGCCGCTGCCAGAATACGTGCATCAAGCCCACCACCAGCACGGTCGCCAGTGCGGCTGGCCCCTGATAGGTGTAGACATACTCGATCACGTTATGGCCCATGCCCACCGCATCGGTTGCACGGATGGCGTCGATAGCAGTCGGGGTATAGGCCACCCCGAGGGAGGTGGCAATCACCCCGGCCGACGAGGCCGCAGAGAGCCCCAGCCCCACCATGATGGGGAACAGGGTCGCCATCAGCAGTACCGCCAGACCGGTCGCCGAGGGGATCGCCAGTTGCAGCGCGCTGGCCAGCAGATAGGAAAAGAACAGCAACACATAGGGGGAGCGCAACCGGCGCAGTGGACGAATCGCAATGCGCACCACCGCATCATTGGCACCGATATGATCCATGTAATGGGCAAAGCCCATCAGCGCCATGATCATCAAACCAAGATCGGCCGCCCGCGAGCTGAACAGATCCCGCATCACCTCAAACGGATCGAACAGGGCAATCCCGGTGCTCTCGACCCCTTTGGGCAGCACACTCCCCCACCCTGCCAGCTGGCTTGCCACCATCAGCACCAGACCGGCGGCAAACAGCACCGGCTCGGCCCGATAGCCTTTGAGGATCAGTCTGGCCACCAGCACGATGACCAGCACTGCAATCACTAC
The DNA here is from genome assembly GCF_027705265.1 of Aeromonas sp. QDB11. Taxonomy (NCBI): domain Bacteria; kingdom Pseudomonadati; phylum Pseudomonadota; class Gammaproteobacteria; order Aeromonadales; family Aeromonadaceae; genus Aeromonas; species Aeromonas sp. QDB11. Next base: position 63,869 of record NZ_JAPDBM010000009.1, read on the forward strand.
CTGAAACATGACGACTCCTTAGCGGCTGAAACGGGCGTGGGTGAGCTTGATGATCTCGACCACTACGGCACTGGCCGCCTCGAGGGAGCTGACCGGCAGGTACTCGTAGATGGAGTGAAAGTTGTGGGCACCGGTGAAGAGGTTCGGGCAGGGCAATCCCTTCTGGGAGAGCACGGCACCATCATAACCGCCGCGCATAGGGATGGGTTTTGGGGTGATCCCCAGCGTTTCATAAGCGGCCAGCGCCAGTTCGATGGGATAACGATTATCGCCCTGCAAACTGTTGAAGACATTGCTGTAGCGATCGCTCAAGTGGTAACTCACGCTCTGCTCTCCCCACAGGGCCTGACAGCTCTTGCCGAGGGTGTCGAGCAGTGTCATTCGCTGCTGATAACCTTCTTGAGTGAAGTCGCGCACATCCAGTTTCAGCACAGTTTGGGCGCTGTTGCCCTGCATCTGCTTGACCCAGTAGTAACCTTCACGCCCCTCGGTATATTCAGGCGCTTCGCCCCCCGGTAGCATGGCGATAAACTTGTGGGCCATCAGCAGGGAGTTTTTCAGCTTGCCCTTGGCCGACATGGGGTGGGCCGAGGCACCGTGAAAGACAAACTCCGCATCCCCCGCATTCCAGTTCTCATAGACCAGCTCGCCAATCCCGCAGCAGTCGAGGGTATAGGCGAAGTCAGCGCCAAAACGTTCGGTATCAAACGCCTTGGCCCCGCGCAGCCCCTGCTCCTCGTCAGGTACCAGACCAATTTTGATGGTGCCGTGAGGGATCTCCGGGTGTGCCTGCAGATAGGCCACCGCATTGACGATGGCGGCGATGGCCGCCTTGTCATCGGCCCCCAGCAGGCTGGTGCCGTCGGTCACGATGATGTGATCGCCAACATAGTTGGCCAGCTCCGGGAACTCGCTCTGGCGCAGGGTGATCTGCTGCTCGGCATTGAGGCAGATATCCCCCCCTTCATAGGCCACGACTTGGGCATGGGTATCGTTGGTGTGTTCGGCACTGGTATCGAGATGGGCAAAGAAGGCCACGGTGGGCAGATCCCCCGCCACATTGGCAGGCAGGGTGGCGGTCAGGATGGCGTTGTCCGCCACCTCCACGGTCAGCCCCAGCGCAATCAGCTCCTGCGCCACCTTGTCAGCCAGCACCCGCTGCCCCGGGGAGGAGGGCATCACCCCGGCGGCGCCCGCTTCACGGTTGGTGGTGGTATTGATGGCGGTGTATCCCAAAAATCGGTCGACAATCTGCATTGCGGTAGTCCTGTGAGTAGTGACGGATATGATGCCGTGACGAGATCCGGCGGCGCGGTCACCTTATTCAGAAAGCAGCCGCCTTTTTCTGCAAACAGCCGTCTGATGAAGCGATAAAACCTTGGATTAACGAGAAAAAATGAGATGGATAAAGAGAGTGCCCATCACAGTCGAATCAACGGGTAGTGATAAATAACACAGAAAAGCTGCATAAAAGCCATCAGATAACCAAAAGTGGGTAGCTGATCACATGCCTGATATGCTGAAAGGCGAAATAAAAACCTGAATGAAAGTCTCTGCTTTCGTATCGGGTAGCGAAATCCACTGCCCGGGCCAGACACATTGGCAGGATGTCATAGAGGAAAAATGCCGGAGCACAGGCTCCGGCATCGAGAGTGGGAAAGTGATCAGAGGAACCGATCAGCCCGGCGGCCGCTCAGGCTGACCATCTGGGCCCCTCTTTGGCATGATGAGTGCGTCGCGATTAATCCTTTTTCGCCTTGTTGGCGAAGAAGATATCGGCCTGAATATCCTGAGTGCGCACCGTGAAGATCTGGTTGGTCAGATCTTCCGTCAGCGTTTCGGCCTCCTGCATCACCCGCAGATTGAAGTCGTTGAGCATGCTGTTGGCGGCAACCTTGTCGGTCTTGGCCGTTTTCAGATAGTTGGCTTCCATCTCTTTCTGCTCTTTGGCGATCTTCGCCTCCCAGCTCTGGTACGCCTGCTTCACCATGGGAGCCAACTTGGGGTAATCGGTCATCACCAGGGTCTGCAGCTTGCGATATTTCCAGTAGATGGAGTCGCTGTCGGCCTTGTCGCTGCCCATGGCATAGTGCGCCGGATAGGCTTCCAGACCGCTGTAGTAGGGAACGAAGGCGGTCAGATCCGCCATGCCGAGGCCCACATAGGTCACCTCCCCCACCTCGCGCGGCATCCAGGGGCGTACCTGCATCACATGGGACTCGTAGGTGCGAAACACGCTGACGGGGCGCCACGGCTCCTGACCGTTCAACCCCTTGCTGTAGGGATCGTGCTCGGTGCCGTCATAGTGATTGCGCAGCACTGCCTTGACCTCCTCCAGCGTCATCTTCTTCTCTGGGGAGAGGGTGACCGGGAACTGGCGACCGGCATCCACTGCCTGCTTGAGCGAGGGGTTAAACATCTGCTGGATGGTCCAGACCCGCGGATCGTTATAGGTGCGATCCCGCTCATCATCGCGGGTATAGGCTTTCGAGAAGTTGAACGCCCCATCCTTTTGCGGATGGTAGAGCCCCTTCTCGGTGGCAAATTCAATCAGATTTTTCGAGCCCATCATGTCGGCACTGGCCGGATCGTACTGCTGCAGGCGGCCCTGATTGCCGGTGGCAAAATAGTGATTTTTCGGCAGACGCTGCGCCATCCAGTGGTGGCCGGTGGCGGTCTCCAGATACCAGAGCTCGTTGTCATCCACCACGGCGACACCAAATCCCTCTCCCGCGCCTATGGTCTCGATGATGTTGCCAAGCAAGGCGATCGCCTCGCGGGCCGAGGTGGACCGGGAGAGCAGCACATCGGGAATGTCATCTTCGGTGATCCCCTTGTCTTCCACATAGGGATCAACGGCGAGCGCTTCGGGTGAGGCGAAAATGGACTCGGTGCCGCTCACCCCTACCCCCTTCTCATTGAACCCGGTGGCGCCGTGCAGCTGGGTCTTCCAGTTCGGCACTGTGGTATAGCGCAGGGAGTTTTTCGGCAAGGGGTAGCTGAAATCATTGGCGCCGTTGTGAGCCCTGGAGCTGTGCACGCCACTTTGCCCCTGCTTGGCCGGATGGATCACGAAATGCTGGGCTTTCAGGGCATCGCTGTCGGCGCTGCGGGCCACCATCATGGAGCCATCGGCACTGGCCTCACTGCCAACCAGCAAGGTGGTACAAGCGAACGCCGATGAGAAGAGGGCAAGGTTGATGGAGAGTGCGACGACGCACTTTTTGAAGGAATGCATGAGATCTCCTTGTTGCACAGAGTGGTTGCAAATAAACGGTGGCTCGCCAGTCAACCTGCCTCTGTCACAAGGGATAGCCACAGTGACAGCGGCCGGGCAGTGCGGGCCATCAAACCTTAAAAAATGAAAAAGAGAGGTGCGGACAAATCGCGGGACAATCGACAGAAACCTAGGCGCCCATGATAAGCGACCTGTTCGCATCTCCCCTTCGCCTATACCTCAGGCGTGGCGATACTAGGCTTAATCAACTAATGGGAGTGTGATTAATAACGCAAAACACCAACAATGAAGCGCGCTACAACTCAAAATATTGATAACTGTGACAAGAGCGGAGTTTTTGACAATAAGTCGATTCACCAGCAGCCCCGGAGGCAAACCAGCGATGAGATCAATCAAGATGGGGGCAGATAGCGGGATGACCTGATCACATCATCCCGTCATTTTCAGCAGTGTCAGCGGATCACTGCGCATCCGGCTGGTTTGCGGGGGCGGCCTTGATAAAGGCCTGTAACTGCTCGCAGTTGGCGACAATGCGGCAGATGGTGGGGTAATCGTCCAGGGTCATCTCGTAACGGCGGGCGTTGTAGACCTGCGGCACCAGCATGCAGTCGGCCAGGGTCACTTCATTGCCGACGCAGTAGACACCGGCTGTGGTCATCAACAGCTGCTCGAGGGCAGTGAAGGTCTCGTCAATCCAGTGGCGATACCAGTCAGCTTGCTGTGCTTTACTGGCCCTGACCTGCTCTTCCAGATAGCCCAGCACCCGCAGATTGTTGAGCGGGTGGATATCGCAGGCGATCATGTTGACGATCTGGCGCACCCGGGCCCGCGCCTCGGGGGCAGAGGGCATCAGGGAGTAGGCGGGATAGGTCTCGTCGAGGTACTCCATGATGGCGACGGACTGACCGATCTGCAGATCGCCATCCACCAGAAACGGCACCAACCCCTGCGGATTGAGGCGGCGATAGGCCTTCTCGCGCTGTTCACCCTGCCGCAAATTGATCGGGTGCTGCTCGTAGGCGAGCCCCTTGAGCTGCAACACGATCCGCACCCGAAAACTTGCCGACGAACGCCAATAGCCAAACAACTGCAACATAATCTGTCCCTGCTTTTTATCTGGGCCCGAAGCCCGGCAGGTGCTCGCCACCTGCCTCCTTGTGTATCCGGCACCGGTTGGCAGCACACAGTTATCCAGACAAATCCGGAATACCCTTGCCGCCAACCGGCGCTGGCCATCAACCTCCCTGACCGCTCGCAGGCACCACTTGTTGAGAGATGGTGCCAAACAGGTTTTGGCCAGAGCGATCTTCCATCGCGATCGACACTCTATCACCAAACTGCAAATAGGAGGTTGTAGCTTGATCACAATCAAGAATTTCCAGCATGCGGCGCTCGGCGATGCAGGATGAACCGGCGCTGCGATCGTAATTGGAGACGGTGCCGGAGCCGATGATGCAACCAGCGCCAAGGGGACGGGTCTTGGCGGCGTGGGCAATCAGCTCGAAGAAGCTGAAGGTCATGTCCACCCCGGCATCCGGTGCGCCAAACAGGGTGCCGTTCAGATGGGTGCGCAGGGGCAGCAGCACCTTGCCATCGCGCCAGTCATCCCCCAGCTCGTCGGGGGTGATGGCCACCGGCGAGAAGGCGCTGGATGGTTTGGACTGAAAGAAACCAAATCCCTTGGCCAGCTCCCCCGGGATCAGGTTGCGCAGGCTCACATCGTTGACCAGCATCAGCAGCTTGACGTGACTGGCGGCCCCCTGGGCGCTCACCCCCATCGGCACGTCGTCGGTGATGATGGCGATTTCTGACTCAAAATCGATCCCCCACTCCTCGGAGCCCATCACGATGGGGCCACGGGGAGCGAGAAAGCTGTCGGAGCCCCCCTGATACATCAGGGGATCGTGCCAGAAGCTATCGGGCATCTCGGCGCCGCGCGCCTTGCGCACCAGCTCCACATGGTTGACGTAGGCGCTGCCATCGGCCCACTGGTAGGCACGCGGCAAGGGAGAGAGACAAGACGCTTCGTCAAAGGGGAACGCCTCGGCCACGCGGCCCTCGTTAAGCTGCTGATAGACTTCCTCAAGCTTGGGGACAACCTCGATCCACTCATCGAGGGCGGCCTGCAAAGTCGGGGCAATCTCGCTCACCCGCACCGCCCGGGTCAGCTCCCGGCTCACTACCACCAAAGCGCCATCGCGCTTGCCATTGTTCAATGTTGCCAATTTCATAAGCGATTCCTTATTTGCCGGCAGCCGCGTCCGGGCGCTGCCAGCTGGAAACATACCGGGTGTTCTCGATCCCCTCACACAGGCTACCGACGTTCAGCGCATCGCGGGTATCGAGCATCACCGCCACCTCGTCGGTGAACTTCTTGGCATAGGCCTGCCCCGCCGCAAACGCCTTGGGATGGGGGCCGTGGGTAAAGCCAGCGGGATGGAAGGTGACCATGCCCCGCTCGATATTGTCCCGGCTAAAGAAGTCCCCCGCGTGGTAAAAGAGCACTTCATCGTAATCGTCATTGCTGTGATAGAAGGGCACCTTGAGGGCGCCGGGGTCACTCTCGATGGGGCGCGGCACGAAGGTACAGATCACAAAGCGGCTCGCCACAAAGGTCGAATGGGCCGACGGCGGCAGATGGTAACGGTGGCTCATCAGCGGGCGGATATCCCGCCAGTTGAGGCGCACCACGCACAAATCCCCGTGCCAACCTTGCGCATCCAGCGGGTTGAACGGCCAGGTGATGACCGACACCTGATCGTGGCGTTTCACCTGCAGCGACCAGGGGTTCTCATCCTGCTGAGCCAAAAAGCGCTCATTGATGGCGGGCACATCGAGCGCCGCAGGGTCAAAGATGGCGTGATTGCCCACCAGCCCCTTGTCCGGCAGCTGATAGCTGTCGTTGGTCGCCTCGATCATCAGGATGAACATGGGCGAACCGGGTTCGATGCGCCACATGGTGCCACGGGGGATCACCACATAGTCGCCGTCCCGCAGGGTCAGGTGGCCGTAGTCGCAGAAGAACTCGCCGCCCCCCTCGTGGATAAAGAGCAGCTCGTCACCGTCGGCGTTGCGCACCAGAAACGGCATCGCCTCGGAGAGCCGCCAGATACGGTAGCGACAGTGTGGATTGCTGAGAATATCGGGGGCCACCCAGGGGGAGAGGGAGCTCACCTCCTCTTGCAGGGCATTGAGGTCAAACAGCCGTGGCCGCAGTGGCCCCTCCCAACTGCTCCACTCGGTGGGGGCATGCTTGTGGTGCATGTGGGTAGCTGGGCCGAAAAAGCCGCTGCGCCCCAGCTCGCGCTCATAGATGGCCTGCTCCGGCAGGTCGGCATGGGCCTGACGGGAGTGGGTTCCCTCCCGATGGGGGAAACTTATCCAGTTACGCATTACTTGGATCTCCTTTGCCATGCTCAGCGTCATCCAGCACACCACGGCGGATCTGGTCCAGCTCGATCGATTCAAACAGCGCCTTGAAGTTGCCCTCGCCAAACCCTTCGTTGCCCTTGCGCTGGATGATCTCGAAGAACACCGGACCAATCACGGTATCGGTAAAGATCTGCAGCAGGATGCCATCCTTGGTGGGGGAGCCATCGATAAGGATGCGCAGCTCTTTCAGGGCCGCCAGATCCTCCTGATGCCCCTCGACCCGGCTGTTCACCTTCTCGTAGTAGGTATCCGGCGTCGGCATAAAGCCGGTACCGCGGCTGCGCAGGGTGCGGATGGTCTGGTAGATATCGCTGGAAGCCATGGCGATATGCTGGATCCCCTCCCCCTTGTACTGACGCAGATACTCCTCAATCTGGGACTTGTCATCCGCCGACTCGTTGATGGGAATGCGGATCTTGCCACAGGGAGCGGTCATGGCGCGCGAGTGCAGCCCGGTCAGCTTGCCCTCGATATCGAAGTAGCGAATTTCACGGAAGTTGCCGATCCGCTCGTAGAAGTTGGACCAGACATCCATATTGCCGCGATGCACGTTATGGGTCAGGTGATCGATCTCCATAAGACCGGCATCTACCTCTGCCATCCGGGACTGCCAGTCGGGGTAGAAGACAAAATCCACGTCATAGATGGAGCCCTTGTCGCCATAACGGTCGACAAAGGAGAGAGTGCTCTCGCCGATACCGTAGATGGCGGGAATATTGAGCTCCATCGGGCCAATCTTGCCGACAAAGGGCTTGGCCCCCTTGGCGATGGCGAACTGCTGGGCTTTGCCCGCATCGCTCACCCGAAATGCCATGCCGCAAACGCTCGGCCCGTGCAGGCTGGCAAACTGCTCCGCCTGGGAGTGAGGCTCAGCATTGACCACAAAGTTGATATCCCCCTGCCGGTAGAGCCAGCACTGCTTGTGTTTGTGCTTGGCGACCTCGGCAAACCCGAGCGAAACAAACAGGCTCTTGAGGGCGGCAATCCCCTTGGCATCGGGGGCCGTGTACTCGACAAACTCGAAACCGTCAGTGCCTAACGGATTGATGGTATGGGTGACGGAAGAGGTGGCATTCATCGGGCGCTCCTTGCTCTTGATTCGGTTAAAACGGATTGCGGCACCCAGCGGCGCGGCAAGTGTTAACAACTTGTTTCATTAGAAGCAGGGCGTAGCAGGAAGAGAAGAGGCGGGTTGCAGATAGTTTTTCGCAGCTGGCAGCAAAAGATGTAAATGGATTGTGACATTCAAGCGGCAGCCCTGCGGATCAAACGGTGACGACCAGTATGGCTGTCAGCTTTGGCTTACAGTTGCCAGTTTCTGACCATCAGATGGGGCAAGCAGGCCCGGGCCTTTTGCAGTCGCACAGGCGTCGGATTGATCAACCACGCCTCTTTCCCCAACGCCAGCAGCGGCAGATCGTGCAGGCTGTCGCTCAGGGCCAGCTCGGCATCGAGGGCGCAGATCTCCGGCAGCAGCTTGTGCTGGCCGTGGCAATAGAAGCGCGGCATCAGGCCGCCAAAACGGTAGTGCATCTGCGAGCCAATGATCCGGTGGGGCAACTGGCCGGGCAGTTGCTGATAGAGCTGGGCTCGCACCAGCGCGCAGGGGCTGGCGGAGATCACCCAGCAACGCGCCCCCTCGCGTTGCAGCAATTCGCGAGCCTGACGATACAGCCCCGGCCTGGTGCGGCAATAGGCGCGCACCAGCTTGCGCCAGCCCAAAGGGGAAAGCCCCAGCGTGATGGCCCACCAGATAAGGGAGATACCGCGCCGCCGCTGGCTGGGCACCAGATAGACCAAACCACCGAGCGCAATCACTGGCAACAGCAGCAGCGGCCAGATCCGGCGGCGCAAAATATAGTGCAGCAGACCGGCGTGGCTGTCGCCTGGAGCCAATGTGTCGTCAAAGTCGGCCAGGATCCAGCGCGGCGCACGTCCGTCAGGCTCACGCTCTTTCGCTGAATGGATAATGGCGTCAGACGCTGGGCGCATCAGCATCAGGGCGCAAGGGCTGCGATGGCGGCCGTGAGCTCGGGAGTGACAAATTCACTCCCCACATCGGGCGGGCAGACAAAGTCGAACGGCTCGCCCGCCAGGGTAAAACTCAGTCGCCAGGCGTGCAGATAGCCGCGATCGGCTGGCGTACCGCCATAGCGCTCATCCCCGAGAATGGGGGCGCCGATACTTTTGAGGGCAACCCGGATCTGGTGGGTTTTGCCGGTCTGGGGCTTGATGCGATAGAGCCGCAGCCCCTCGCGCACCGACACCGAATCGAACCAGCTGATGGCAGGATTATCCAGCGTGCGCACCAGCATCCAGCTGCCGCCACGCCCCTTTTGCATATCCCCCTTCACCCAGCCCTGCTTCTTCTTGGGTTTGCGATCGGAGAGCGCCAGATACTGTTTGCTCACCTCACGGGCCGCAAAGGCCATGCTCAGCTCGCGATTCGCCTCTGTGGTGCGAGCCAGCAGCACCAGCCCAGAGGTCATCTTGTCGAGCCGGTGTACCGGATAGAGGGTGAGCCCAGTATCGGCCTTCACGCGATTGACCAGTCCCGGATTGACCGCCTCCCCGTCGCCCTTCTCGTCGTGCATGCCGATGCCGGGCTGCTTGTCGATAACCAAGAAAGCGGGATGCTCAAACAATATCCGGTACATAAAACCTCGGGAACTGGGGAATAAGGCTCACAGCCAACGACTGGCGGCGCTCGGGAGTGCTGCATTCTCCCTGCTCGGGCACTATTTGGCAAACCGGGCGGGCAGAGGATAAAGATAAAAAATGGCCTCGCCTGCAACAGGCGGAGCCATTTTCGCTCATCTTGGCAGCTCAACCCTTACACATTGCGCGGGCGCAGGTGGGCGTGCCAGCGCGCTTCCCACTTCTTGAACAGCCAGACGATGACAAAGGTGAGCAGCATATAGAGCAGCCCTGCGGTCAAAAACGCCTCGAACGGACTGTAGTAGCGAGAGTTGATGATCCGCGCCGCGCCGGTCAGATCGACGATGGTGATGATGCCCGCCACCGCCGAGCCCTGCAGCATGAAGATCACCTCGTTGCTGTAAGCCGGCAGTGCCCGACGAAACGAGTTGGGCAAAATGATCCGGGTCAGGGTCTGCCAGCGAGTCATGCCAAAGGCGTTGGCAGCCTCAATCTGGCCGCGCGGCATATTGTGCACCGCCCCGCGCACGATCTCGGCGGTATAGGCGGCGGTATTGAGGGTGAAGGCCAGCAGCGCACAGAACCAGGCTTCGGAGAAGAGCGACCAGGCGGCACTGTTCTTCAGCCACTCCCACTGGGCGGCGCCGTAGTAGATGATAAAGAGCTGCACCAGCAGCGGGGTGCCGCGAAAGAAGTAGATATAGGCCCAGATTGGCCCCTTGATCAGCCAGTTGCGGCTGTTGCGCAGAATGCCCATGGGCACCGCCAGCATCAGACCAAGGATCAGAGAGAGGGCCACCAGCCAGACGGTGGTATAGAGCCCCTCCCAGTAGGTGGGCCACTCTTTGAGAATGATTGAGAAATCCATGGCTTACCTCGTCTTGATGGCATAGTGACGCTCGGCCCACTTGAGCGCCGAGGTGGAGACTGCGGTGAAGATCAGGAAGATCAGCGCCACCGCCATGTAGAAGGTGAAGGGTTGCTGGGTCGAGCCCGCCGCCAGCGAGGCTTTGCGCACCATGTCATCGAGGCCGATGATGGAGACCAGCGCGGTGGTTTTCAGCAGCACCAGCCAGTTGTTGCCAAACCCCGGCAGCGCGTGGCGCATCATCTGGGGGAAGAGGATCCGCACAAACACCTGGGTTGCCCGCATGCCAAAAGCCCGTGCGGCCTCCAGCTCACCTTTGTCCACCGCCAGAATGGCGCCGCGAAAGGTCTCGGTCATGTAGGCGCCGAAGATAAAACCGATGGTCGCGACACCGGCTACAAAGGGGCTGATGTCGATATAGTCCGGGAGCAGGGAGACCCACTCCTGATTGGGATTACTCTCCAGTAACCAGCTGTTGTAAGTCTCGTTGACCCAGCTGCAGATGCCGTTTATCAGCACCTGGCCGCCAAAGAAGAGCAGCATCATCAGCACCAAGTCGGGAATACCGCGAATAATGGTGGTGTAGCCGGTGGCGATGGCCCGGGCCCACTTGTAGGGAGAGAGTTTGGCCAGCGCCCCCAGCATGCCGAGCAGCAGAGCCAGCAGCAAAGAGGCCAGCGCCACCTCCAGGGTGACCCAGGCGCCCTCCAGCAGCGAGGCTTCGTATCCTTTCAAATCAAACATATGCAGCTCCATTGCAATTAATAGGGCCCATTGCTCCACACAGAGAACATGGGCCCCGGGACTACTGGCGAGGTGAGCCGATCGGCCTGTTACTTGTCGTTGAGCAAAACGTCACAAGTCCCCTCACCCTGCCCTCTCCCAAAGGGAGAGGGAACTGCCTTTACTCGCCGTAAACGTCCTCTGGTTTTATTCGCCGTAAACGTCGAACTCGAAGTACTTGTCGTTGATTTCCTTGTACTTGCCGTTGGCACGCAGCGCCAGAATGGCGGCGTTGAATTTCTCTTTCAGATCCTTGTCAGCCTTGCGCACCGCAATACCGGCACCCTCGCCAAACCACTTGGGATCGGTCAGTTTCGGGCCGACGAATTCGAAGGCATCACCGCCCTCTTTCTTCAGCAGACCGTCGGTGATGGCGGCAGAGTCGGCCAGCACATAGTCCACACGACCGGATTTCAGATCGAGATAGGCTTCATCGGCGGTGCCGTAACGCTTGATGGTGGCGTTGGGGAAGTTGTCGGTAATAAAGGTATCCATGGAGGTTGCACGCTGCACCGCGACGGACTTGCCTTCCATAAAGGCTTTGTCGAGCTGCACATCAGTGCCCTTCTTGGCGGCGAAGCGGGCCGGAATGTGCTGGTACTTCTGGGTGAAGTCCACCTTCTTCTTGCGCTCTTCTGTGATGTCCATGGTGGCGATGATGGCGTCAAACTTGCGCGACAACAGCGCCGGAATGATGCCGTCCCAGTCCTGCTTGACCAGGGTGCACTTCACTTTCATCTCTTCGCACAGGGCGTTGGCGATGTCGATATCAAAACCTTTCACCTCGCCACTGGGCTCGGTCCAAGAGAAGGGGGGATAGGCACCCTCAACCCCGATCCGGACCTCTTTCCACTCCTTGGCCATCAGGCTACCGGACGCGAGGGCAGTAACTACGGCTGTCGCCAGCATCAGCTTGTTCATGTATCTCTCCTTGATAAAACAGTTGATTGGGTAACCAGGCATCCCGCCATCAGTAGATGGAGGAGATGAATTGCTTGAACCGCTCGGATTTGGGATGGGCGAAAATCTCCTTGGGGTTGCCCTCCTCTTCCACCCGCCCCTGATGCAGAAACATCACCTTGTTCGATACATCCCGGGCAAACGACATCTCGTGGGTCACCACCAGCATGGTGCGCCCCTCTTCGGCCAGCTCGCGCATCAGGCCGAGCACCTCTCCCACCAGCTCGGGATCCAGCGCCGAGGTGGGTTCGTCGAACAGCATCACCTCGGGCTCTACCGCCAGCGCACGGGCGATGGCGGCCCGCTGCTGCTGACCACCGGAGAGGTGGCCGGGATAGTAGTCGCGCCGCTCCCACAGCCCGACCCGGTTGAGCAGATGCTCGGCTCTGGCGATCGCCTCGGCGCGAGGCACCTTGAGCACCTGGATTGGCACTTCGATGATGTTCTGCATGATGGTCATGTGTGACCAGAGATTGAAACTTTGAAACACCATGGCCAGCCGGCTGCGGATCCGCTCCACCTGACGCATATCCTCGGGCAACCGCTCGCCGGCGCGACTGGTTTTCATCCGGATCAGCTCGCCATGGAGCGAGACGGTGCCGGATGAGGGGGTTTCGAGCAGATTGATACAGCGAAGAAAGGTCGACTTCCCCGAGCCGGAGGAGCCGATAAGGGAGATCACATCCCCCTTGTGGGCGGTCATGTCGATGCCCTTGAGCACTTCGTGGGTGCCAAAATATTTGTGCAGATCACGTACTTCCAGTGCGGCAACGTCGCTCATCCATTACAACCTTGTCTGTCCCTAGACGCCGCAGGGGGCGTGACTCAACCATCGTCCATTTAACAAAAAGTTAACCGATGGCAACCTTCAGCGAAAATATCACCCGGATAGTGAAAAAACAATACAGAACGAGGGTCTTCAGGGGATTCGCTCTATTTTTATTCGCTCTTTGCGTATTTTTCAGCACTTTGTTTGCATAAACAGCCGTTTCAATGGCTATTCCGATAACGCCTTTTTATACCCCAATCATATCAGTGGCAAGAGAAAAGCGTGATGTGTGCCAAACCGGCACCAAAATGGCTTTATGCACCCCCTTGCCGAGCGAAATATCGGCACCCCGATTGGATCAACTTGATTTCATTGGTGCACTCGGGCTCGCACAGAACCTTATCAAACAGAGAGGTTGTGGCAAAAAAGTAACAATCTGCCCCCAAAAGGGCTGTTTTCGGCCATGAAAGCGAGAGATATGTGACACAGAGCCAATAAGTAATGATAAGGTGGTGTTTTTATCAGTTTTTGTGATCGAGGCCTCGATGCTGCTCAATGTGTTGCTGATCCTGTTGCCACTGGCAATCGGCTATCTGGTTCCCCTCTCCTCTGCCCGACTGATCAAGCTGGTCAACCAGAGTCTGGGCAAGATGGTCTACCTCATTTTGTTTCTGATGGGGCTCGGGCTTGCCTATGTGGAGAACCTGGGCAGTAATCTGGCGGTGATCTTCAAGGTCGCCGGGGTGATGCTGACCGCGATCACGGTCTGCAACCTGCTGGCCCTCTGGTGGCTCGACAAACGCACGCCGCCGACCCACGAGGCGAGCGATGCCAAGATGCCGGGCAAGTTGCACCTGTTGTGGGAATCCCTGCAGCTCTGCTTTGTGGTGCTCGGCGGTGTGCTGCTGGGTCTACTGGTGGATCTGCGCGCACTGCCCATCGACAAGTGGAGCGAGTGGGCCCTGATGCTGCTGCTGTTTCTCATCGGGGTGCAGATGCGCAACTCCGGCATGCGGCTGCGCCAGATCCTGCTCAACCCCTGGGGGATGAAGATAGCCGCCACCGTCATCCTCAGCAGCTGGCTGGGCAGCCTGCTGGCGGCCCAATTGCTGGGCATGCCCTTTGCCCATGGTCTGGCGATGAGCTCGAGCTTCGGCTGGTATTCGCTCTCCGGCATTCTGGTGGCCGACAAACTGGGGCCGGTGCTCGGTTCTGCTGCCTTTATCAACGATCTTGGGCGTGAGCTTATCGCCATTCTGATCATCCCGGTCCTGATGCGACGCCACCCCTCGGCAGCCATCGGTTATGGCGGCGCCACGGCGCTGGACTTCACCCTGCCGGTCATCCAGAAATCAGGGGGCATTCAGGTGGTGCCGGTGGCCATTGTCTCCGGCTTTATCCTGAGCCTGCTCGGCCCCATCCTGATCCTCGGGTTTCTGGCGCTCTAAGCCTGATTCCCACATTGCAGATAAAAAAGCCCGACCTTGTTGTCGGGCTTTTGCTGTTTGGAGCAACCACGCACTCGCACTGGCTGCGATATTGCCCGCAGCCTTATTCGCGCCACAGGCCGCCGCTCATCACCCTTTCGATAGCAAACGTCCGGTCGTGCACCAGCAGCAGATCCGCATCCTGCCCGACCCCGATACGCCCCTTGCTGCCAAGCCCCAGCGCCTGTGCCGGATTGCTCGTCACCGCGGCCAACGCCCTCTCCAGCGAGACACCGAGCCGGGTCGCGCGCACACACTGCAGCCACAGGCTGGCAATCTGACCACAGCACATCTCGATTAGCCGCCCTTCGCCATCAAAGCGCGGCAGGCTGGCGTTGGCATCCGAGCTGAAGGTGATGCGATCGGCAGGCACGTTGGCGGCCAGCAGCTCGAGGAGCGCATCGGCGGCCAGCCGCTCGCCATCCTCCAGCAGATCGGGAAAGCTCGATGTAGTGAGGTCGACCCAACCTCCCGCCTTGCCCCACTCGATGGCCTCGGCAAAGAGCCAGGGGTTGCGGTTGCAGTGAGTGGGATAGAGCTGGCGCAGCGGAATATCGGTCTCATCGCGCAGCGCCCGCAGGGGGGCCAATGCCCCCTTTCCATCCCCGACATGGAAGAAGCTGACCCCGCTCTTGCCCGCAAGCAGCCCGGCCACTCGCGCCTCGCTGGCAAGCCTGGCCAGCTCGTCGTGGGTCGGCGCACTGGATCTGTGGTCACTGATGGCCACCTCCCCCACCCCCAATACCTCGGGGATCAGGATGATGTCCGACTCCACCGTGCCGGTCAGGGTCTTGACCGGTAGATGGTAGGAGCCGGTATACATAAAAGCGCTCACCCCGGCGGCGCGAAACTCGCGCACCTTGCCGAGCACCTGCGCGGGGGTGCGGGTCAGGCTGTCGGTGCCAAGCGCCGCCACCAGGGTAGTGACGCCGGCCTTGAGCGCCTCGCTCGCCGCCAGTTCCGGGGTGCGAAAGGCAAAGCCACCCTCACCGCCACCGCCGGTGATATGGGCCAGCGGATCCACCAGCCCGGGCACCAGATAACTGCCACGACCATCGACCCGATTCAGCGGCCAGTTTGCAGGCACCGTCAACCCCTTGCCCATCCAGGCAATACGGCCATCGGCCACCAGCAGATCCTGCTGGCCAAGGTGGGTGGGGCTGAAGATCTCGGCCCCCTCAATCAGGGTCAACATCATGGCTACTCCTTCTCTCAATCCGGTGAAATGTCGCGAGGCAAAACCCTATTTACCCACTATTGGCGGTCCGGTGAAAGCCCTTCCTGCCGATCACGATGTCATGGCAGCCATAGGCAAGGGGAAGCGGATCCGCTAGGCTCAGCGGCACTGTCCCTCTGCGAAGCGACTTTTCCATGAATTTTCTGGCCCATCTCCATCTGGCTGCTCATACCCGAAGCTCCCTCACCGGCAACCTGCTGGGGGATTTCGTCAAGGGGCCGCTGCCCACCGCTCTTGCTGCCCACTTCGATGAGGGGATCTGGCTGCACCGCAAAATCGACGGCTTCACCGACAGCCATCCCGAACACAAGGCGGCCGTCGCCTGTTTCGAGGCCCCCTGGCGCCGCTTTGGCGGGATTGTGGTGGATATGATCTACGACCACTGGCTGAGCCAGCACTGGGGGCGGTTCAGTACCGAGCCCCTGCCCGACTTTTTATCGCAGAGCTACCGCCAACTATTGGCGGATCACCCGCATCTGCCGGACGGGTTGCCGCTCCCCCTCAAGCGGATGGCCGAGCAGAACTGGATCGCCTCCTATCGCCACAGGGAGGGGCTGGGGCAAGCCCTTAACGGCATCGGCCGCCGACTCCGCCGCCCGATACAACTGGGAGAAGCGCTGCTGACCCTCGATGAGGCGCAGTGGCAAACATGCGAGGCGGGATTTTTGCGTTTCTATCCCCAGCTGATGGATTTTAGCGAGCAGCAGCTGGCCCAATATCGGGCAGCGCAAGGGGCACAGTGATCCCTGCGGATAGTTCTGCTTCCCCATAAAAAAGGCTATGTCCCAATTACGTGTTGCATGGGGTGCCCCAGCGCCTCATGCAAACACGCTTTGATATTCACTCCCCTTCCGTAACGCTCCAGCATCCTGCGCCAACCCAGATAGTTCTTCAGATAGTGGGTCGCCACGCCATGGAAGCGTACCATCCACTCCTTCAACCTATGGTGATATCCATTTACATGCTGAATGTGATACGCACCAGCCACTCGCTCACCCTGACGATTGCGTACCACTTGATGTGTCACCCCCTGCACTTTGCTGAAGCTGGTATACACACCCGCGCCATCGCTACACAACACTGCATCCCTGGAGACAAGGGGCTTTAAAACCGCGATGACTGTTTCAGCATTCATCTCTTCCAACTGAAAATCTGCATGGTGGCCAGCCCGGTCTTGTACCACCATCACCGGAATATAATCCCGTCCGGTTCCCCGAGTTCGCCCTTTACCACCACGATGTCGCGGCGGACGCGGCAGTCCCCGCTGCCCCTTGAACGACTCGAGGAAGAAGGTCTCATCCACCTCAACGATGCCTTCTTCACGAGTGGCTTGATGAGTTGCCATCGCGCGCAAGAAACGGTGCCGCCAGAGGAACGCTGTGTTTTTGCTGACTCCGCAACGCATCGCGGCCTGGCGGACGGTCAGTCCTTCGATGAGGGCTTGCGCGTACTCTTCCCAGCACGGAGCTGGTGCGCAGACACAGTTTGCAACGATAGCGGCGCAGTCCCCGACTCCATCCCCAAGGTGCCAGCTGGGCGGCATCGGCGTGACAATGAGGGCAACCGCGGCATGCTGGTAACTGTGCATTGAGAGAGGTAATGGCATGGGGCGCTGTGAGTTCCTGTTGAGCAACACTGCGCTGGCGCAGGGTTAGCTGGGGAAAGAGAGATAGCAGGTGTTGAAATGCTGGGGTATCCATGATGGTAGACCTCAAGGTGATGGCCTACGTCAAGCTTAGCCTTTCAACATGTAATTGGGACAGAGCCATAAAAAACGCCCCTTGCGGGGCGTTTGTCATCAGCTGGCTTCATCTTTCTTCTTGCGAATGCTTAAGCCAAGTTCCCGGCCACGCAGGCGGGCGTAATAGATGGTGCCGACAAAGGCGAGGGTGGTGAACAGCAGCTCCACCACCGCCAGCCACCGCTCCCCCTCATCTGTAGTGATCAGGGTGAGGGCGTGGAGGAAATAGGGCATCAACACGAAGTTGCCCCAGGCGTGGGTGTAGGGGTTGCCCTGCACTATCCCCTTGAGCGGGAAGAGCAGCGGCACCGTCCAGATCACCGGCAACAACCAGGGATTGAGATCCGGGTGGGGTGACAGCCACAGATGCCAGAGGATGACCCAGCCCAGCAGACCAAAGAAGCCGACCAGGGTCAGCCAACGTGCGAAGCGGGTGCTCACTTGAGGATCTCCAGCACCTGCTCCGGCGGGCGACCAATGCGGGCCTGACCATTCTTGATGACAATTGGGCGCTCGATCAGCTTGGGATGCTGGTGCATGGCGCGAATAAGGGCATCACCGCTGACATCGGCCAATCCCAGCTCTTTATAGAGATCCTCCTTGGTGCGTATCAGCTGGCGCGGATCGCTAAAACCGAGCAGAGAGAGCAGGTTGCGGATCTCATCTTCGCTCGGGGCCTGCTCCAGATAGAGCACCACATCAGGGGCGATCCCGTGCTGTTCCAGCAGGGCCAGGGTTTCGCGACTCTTGGAGCAGCGCGGATTGTGGTAGATTTGGGTCTCGCTCATGGTAACTCCCTGATTAATCGCAAGATGGGACTAGAAACGGCGCTATTGTAGGGGAAAGTGATGGTCAGGGTAAGCGGCAGTGGAAAGGAATTGAAACGAATTTGTTGGCTGATTGTGGCTGGGCTGCTGGGCGCCTGCACACCTGTCCCCGAATTTACCGATGCCAAAGGGCAGCCGGTCAGCTTGCGCCACTTTGTCGGCAAGCCGCTCCTGGTCAACTACTTTGCCCCTTGGTGTGCCCCCTGCCTGCGGGAGATGCCGCGCCTCAACGCGCTGGCAGCGGAGGACGAGATCGCCGTGGTAGCGATCAACTACGACCCGATGACCCCGGCAGAGCTGGGGCAACTGGCAACCCGATATGAGATCAAGGTGCCGCTGCTGATTGCCAATGAGGATGCCAAGCTCCCCTTCCCTCGTCCGGGCGCCCTGCCCACCAGCTATCTGCTCGACAGTGATGGCAAACTCAAGCAGACGCTGATCGGTGAACTGGACCCGTCGAACATCGAAATGCTCAAGACGACCATCAGCCGCATGAGTCACTAACGAGCCGTGCTATCACCGTTACCCACATCAACGTCACCGCCATAAACAACAAGGGCGCACCGTGGTGCGCCCTTGTTGGATTGGTCAATGCCAGCTGTCGTTAGCCCTTGAGGCTGTCGAGATCCTTCTTGGCCCGCTCCAGCTCGGTGATGCGCGCCTCCAGACGAGCCAGAGTCATCCGGTCGCTGGTGGTGCCGCGTGCAACGATCAGCTCGTCGATGGCCGCCTGATAATCCCCGCGCAGCGAGAGCATCTCGGCTCGCGCCATATGCAGCTCGGTCATCCGGCCCGCCTTGCGATAGGCATCGGCCAGCAGGTTCCAGGCCAGATTGTTCTCTTCATGCTCGCGGGCATAGGGGTCGAGGATGGCGATGGACTTCTTGTAGTTACCGCTCTCGAGGTAGGCGTTGCCGAGGTTGACCACCACCACTTCGTTATCCGGCATCCGGCTGCGGAACTTCTCGAGGCGCGCGATGGCCTGGGCACTGCGTCCCTTGGCCAAGTCGATATCGGTCTGGGCATCGACGATAAAGAGATCTTCCGGATGACGGGACGCCAGCTCCTGCATCAGGGTGTCAGCCTCGTCGGTACGCTTGAGCTGGATCAGCGCCAGCGCCTTGCCATAGATGGCCGCATCCTTGAGCGGGTAATCCCCCTTCTGGATCCGGGTATCGAAGTAGCTCAGCAACCCTTGCGGAGTATCGGTGCCAAAACGGACCTGAATACGCACCTTGGCCAGCCAGAAGTCGAGGCTGGGCGGCAAGTCGCGGCGGCCATAACTGCCTGCACGGGCGCGGGCCTCGCTGATCCGGGTCTCCGGCAGCGGGTGAGTGAGCAACATTTCCGGCGGCTTGCTGGCGTAACGATACTCGGCGGCCAGTTTCTGGAAGAAGTTGGCCATCCCCATGGGGTCGAAACCGGCATCATAGAGAGTCTTCATGCCGATGCGATCCGCTTCATATTCGTTGTCGCGGGTGTAGTTGATGGCGGACTGCATGGAGAGGCCCAGCGTAGTCTGCAGCGCAGCGATACCGGCGGTCGGGTTGATCACCGCCAGCGCGATGGAGCCCACCAGACCGGCCAGGGTCACCGCCGAGCTGCTCGCCTGCGCTTCCATATAACGGGCGATGTGACGCTGGGTCACGTGGGTGATTTCGTGAGCCAGTACCGAGGCCAGCTCGCTCTCGCTGTCGGCGTAGAGGAACAAACCGGTGTGTACCTTGACCCGCCCGCCGAGGAAGGCGGCCGCGTTGATGGTGGGATCATTGATCAGGAAGAAGGTAAACGGGAAACGCACCCCATCTGCGTTGGTCAGCAGTCGCTGACCCAGATCGTCGATGTACTGGCTCAGCACCGGATCATCGATGATCGGCAGGCCCGCGCGGGCAAAGCGCATAAAGGCATTGCCGTAACGTACCTCCTGCTCGATGGGCAGGGCCGCCACCCCGGCTGTGCCGATGTCGGGAAGCTGATTATTGGCCTCGGCATGAAACGTGGCGCCCATCAGGGAAGCCAGCAGGGGAAGCGATGCCATCAGGGGGGAAAAGCGTGCCACGTTATCTCTATCTCCATCAGAAAGGGCCTCGGCAGAATACCCTTGCCCATCAAGGGCTACAAGCGTTGTTTCACGCTCTTATCACGGCCATAATAGCGGCCACCTGCCTGATGGAGTCCCCATGGAAGTTCTCGACCTGACCCCCTGGCGTTGCCCCGAGCCGCTGATCCGGCTCAAGCTCTGGTTGCGGGAGGCCAAAAGCGGTCAAACCGTCACCATCCGGCTGGCCGATGCGGGCTCCCGGCAGGATATTCCGGCCTATCTGCACCGTCAGGGCCACCATATCGAGATGCAGCAACAACCGGACAATACCCTCTCTTTGCAGTTGGTTGTCGGGGCGAAACAGCCATCTTGAGCCCCAGTGATGTAAGGATGCAGTCATGTTAGAAGTATTGAAGCGCTGGTATCAGACCCGTTTTTCCGATCCCGATGCCGTTACCCTTTTCCTGTTGCTGGTGTTCTGCTTCACCATCATCTGGCTGTTTGGCGATCTGCTGGCCCCGCTGTTGGTGGCGCTGGTAATGGCCTATCTGCTGGAGTGGCCGGTCGCCCGGCTGCAAAAAGCGGGGCTGTCGCGCACCCTGGCCACCAGCGTCATTCTGATCCTCTTTATTGCAGTGGCGGTGGCCTCCTTGCTGGGTCTTATCCCGACGCTGGTGAGTCAAGGGATCAATCTGGCCAAAGAGGCGCCCGCCATGCTGACTCACGCTCAGGATTATGTGCGCACCCTGCCGGACAAATACCCCGAGCTGATTGATGTCAGTCTGGTGGAGACCGTCATCGACAATATTCGCCAGCGCATCCTCAGTGGCGGCGAGCATCTGGTGAGCGCCTCCCTCAGCTCGCTGGTGAACGTAGTTGCCATCATGATCTACCTCATTCTGGTGCCGTTGATGGTCTTCTTCATGCTCAAGGACAAACGGGTACTGATGGGCAGCCTGCGCCGCTTCCTGCCGCGTAACCGCACCCTGGTCAACCGGGTGTGGGTCGAGATGAACAACCAGATCATCAACTACATCCGCGGCAAGGTGATCGAGATCCTGATCGTCGGTATCGCCACCTATGTTCCCTTCGCCCTGATGGGGCTGCGCTACTCGGTGCTGCTGGCGGTAGCTGTCGGCTTTTCGGTGCTGATCCCCTATATCGGCGCCGCCGTAGTGACCGTGCCGGTGGCCATGGTGGCCCTGTTCCAGTGGGGACTCACCCCGGAGTTTGCCTGGCTGATGGTGGCCTATCTGGTCATTCAGGCCCTCGATGGCAACCTGCTGGTGCCGGTGCTCTTCTCGGAAGCGGTCAACCTCCATCCGGTGGCCATCATCATCGCCGTGCTGGTGTTTGGCGGCTTGTGGGGATTCTGGGGGGTCTTCTTCGCCATTCCCCTCGCCACCCTGGTCAAGGCGGTGATCAACGCCTGGCCAAAACGGGAAGACAATGCCCATGCCGTCAAATAACCGGCCACTGCGGCCACGCCTTCAGCCACTGACCCCCAGAGAGCGCTTATGACCCTTTCACGTCGCACCACCCTTGGCGGGCTAATGGCCCTGCTGCTTGCCACCGTGACCCCGGCACAGGCCGAGATCGATCTCGGCTCGGTCGATATGCTGGCCAGTGACAGCCCCACCAGCCCGGTGCCACAGGGGCTGGTGGTGGGCGCTACCCTGATCGGGGGGCAGGCCCGCTACGAAGCGCAGGACAACGCCCTCTACGCCATCCCCGGCTTTATCTACTTCGGCGACGACTTGATGTTTCTGGGCGATCGGGCCCGCTACTACTTCCACAAGGATGAGAACGTCGCCCTCTACGGCTATGGCCGGGTGCGTTTTGGCAATCTGGACCCCGAAGACTCGCCCGCCTTCAGCGGCATGGAGCAGCGTGAGTGGCAGCTGGAGGGCGGAATTGGCGGCAACATCGTCACCCCTTACGCCCTGCTGACCATCCGCGCCAACAGTGATGTCACCGGCCGCAGCAAGGGGCAGGAGTTGCTGCTGTGGGCCGATTTCCCCATCCTGCGCGACAACCTGCTGATCATGCCCGGCATGGGGCTGATGCTGCGCAGCGACAAGATGGCCAACTACTACTTCGGCGGCATCTCCGAGAGTGAGGCGACCGCCCAGCGGCCCGCCTGGGATACCGGTACCACCCTCTCCCCGATGGCGGCGCTCATCACCAGCTACCGCTTCAGCCCCAACTGGATTGGCATGTTTGCCATGAACTACGAATGGTATGATCGGGACATCAAAAACAGTCCCATCGTCCAGCACGATGGCGAGCTCTATGCAGGTTTTGCGCTGGGTTATATCTGGTAACGCAGGTCAGCTAGCGATAGGCTCCGGCCCAATCACCAAACGCAACAAGGGAGCCAATGGCTCCCTTGTTTATCATTTGCGTTCGGCTTACAGCGTGGCCAGAAACTCGGCCAGCGCCTGATTGACGAAGGCGGGGTTCTCCATGGAAGAGATGTGACCGGCCGCCGGGATCTCCTTGAACGGGCAACCCAGCACCTCGGCCATCAGATAGCCCTCCAGCACCGGACGGGCCTTGTCCTCGCAACCGGTCATCACCAGCGCGGGAATGGTGATCTCCTCCAGCCATTCGATGCGATCTTCGCGGGTCACAAAGCTGCGCCCCACCGCCACCATGGCGGCAATCTTCTCGCTTGGCCAGGCGGCCAGTCGCGCCTTGAACTCGGCCAGCAAGGCGGCATCGGGCTGGTTGGCAAAGAAGATAGGCGCCACTTGTTCGATGATGGGCGCCGGAATGGAACCAAGCTGCTCGATCGCAGCGAGCATGCCAAGGTAGCGTTCGCAGG
Source organism: Aeromonas sp. QDB11 (assembly GCF_027705265.1). NCBI lineage: Bacteria > Pseudomonadati > Pseudomonadota > Gammaproteobacteria > Aeromonadales > Aeromonadaceae > Aeromonas > Aeromonas sp. QDB11. The sequence continues at coordinate 86,737 of NZ_JAPDBM010000009.1, forward strand.
TGATCTGCGGCTCGAGGCCGACAAAGCTGTCCATCAGCACCAGACCCTTGATACGGTCTGGCGCCATGTGCGCCAGCTCAACGCCCCACATGCCGCCGATGGAGAGACCCACCAGCACGCACTCCTCAATGCCGAGGGCATCGAGCAATGCCAGATGATCGCGCACCAGAGTCGCCAGGGTGCAGCCACCATCGGGGAGCAGGTCGGAATCACCGTGGCCCCACAGCTCGGGGACGATGCAGCGATAGCTGCCCTTGAGCGCGGCGATTTGCTGCGCCCACATGGCGCTGTCCCACAGATAGCTGTGGCCAAACAGCAGCACCGGGCCCTGCCCTTCGTCCAGATAGGCCATCCGGCGGCCCGCTATCTCCATAAAATGCTTCATGTTATCTCCTGTTGCCAGCGATGGGGGGGCAGTGTATCACGTCCCCCTTGGCAGGGGACGCCTCCCTGGTGCAAGCTGGAAGTGACTCAAAGAAGTCACCCATGAAAGGATGCCAAAAGGAGATGTGCATGGCGAAGGAGAAGATCAAGAAACGGCCGCGTCTGGACAAACAGTGCTACGAGCACCATCTCGCCCATCTGCAGGAGGAGCTGGTCAAGCTGCAGGAGTGGGTCAAGCAGGAGGGGCTGAAGGTGGTGGTACTGTTCGAGGGACGGGATGCAGCTGGCAAGGGGGGCGTCATCAAGGCGATCACCGAACCGCTCAACCCCCGGGTCTGCCGGGTCACGGCGCTGCCCGCCCCCTCGGATCGGGAGCGCTCCCAGTGGTATTTTCAGCGTTATGTCGCCCACCTGCCCGCTGCCGGTGAGATGGTGCTGTTTGACCGCTCCTGGTACAACCGGGCCGGAGTCGAGCGGGTGATGGGATTTTGCAGCGATGCCGAGTATCGCGAGTTTCTGCGCGCCTGCCCCGAGTTCGAGCGGATGCTGATCCGCTCCGGCATCACGGTGATCAAATACTGGTTCTCGGTCAGCGACGAAGAGCAGGAGAAGCGCTTCAAGGAGCGGATAAATACTCCCATCAAGCGTTGGAAGTTCAGCCCGATGGACTTGCAGTCTCGCTCGCGCTGGGTCGAATACTCCCGCGCCAAGGATGACATGTTCACCTACACCGACACCGAGGATTGCCCCTGGTTTGTAGTGGAGGCAGATGACAAGCGCCGTGCCCGCCTCAACTGCATCGCCCATCTGCTGGGCAAGGTGCCCTACGAGGCGATCCACTACGAGCCTATCAAGCTCCCCCCCATCAAGACCGAAGGCTATGAGCGCCCACCCCTGACCAGCCAGACCTTTGTTCCCGATATTACCGCCGACCTCGAAGCCTGAGCCCTGTCACCTAGCCTGAATTCCCCTAGGTCAGAATTACAGGCAATAAAAAGCCGGTCTGACGACCGGCAAAAAGGCATTGAATAATAAGGAAAACCAGCACAACAAAAAATCAGGTACGGATATATTTGGCGGTACGGGGGAACGCCTGCTCCTTGGCATCGAACAGGTAGCAGGCCTCGGCCGGAATACCCACGCTGTAGGTCTGACCGGTCGCCACATCCACATCCGAGGTGGCCTTGACGGTAAAGTCGTGACCATCCACATCCATATAGACAAAGGACTCGGCGCCCAGGTGCTCGGCCACCTGCACGATCCCGCTCACCTTGCTGTGCGCATGGGGGTGATCCAGCGGCATCAGGTGTTCGGGACGAATACCCAGCTCCACCTTGTCACCCACCGCGCCACTGCGGGCATCGACCCGGGCACGCACGGTATCGCCGGAGGTCAGCTTGACCACACACTCCTGCTCGCCAATCTCCAGCAACTCGCCCGCCAGGAAGTTCATCTTGGGAGAGCCGATAAAGCCCGCCACGAACTTGTTGTCCGGGTTGTGGTAGAGATCCAGCGGTGAACCGAACTGCTCCAGGTTGGTTTCCGCCTCGCCCTTGAGCGGGCTCAGTACCACGATCTTGTCGGCCAGGGTCATCGCTTCCACCTGATCGTGGGTCACGTAGATGATGGTGGAGTTGAGCTCTTTGTGCAGCTTGGCGATCTCGATCCGCATCTTGACCCGCAGCGCGGCATCCAGGTTGGAGAGCGGTTCGTCAAACAGGAACACCTGCGGCTGCTGCACGATAGAACGACCGATGGCAACCCGCTGACGCTGACCGCCGGAGAGCGCCTTGGGCTTGCGGTCCAGCAGCGGCTCGAGACCCAGGATCTCGGCGGCGCGCATCACCCGCTTGTGGATGTTCTCTTTATCCATCTTCTTGAGCTTCAAGCCAAAGGCCATGTTCTCGTAGATGTTCATGTGGGGATAGAGGGCGTAGGACTGGAACACCATGCCGACGTTGCGCTCGACTGGCGGCACGTCGTTCATGTAACGACCGCCGATGGTCAGCTCACCGCTGGTGATGTCTTCCAGACCCGCGATCATCCGCAGCAGGGTGGATTTACCGCAGCCGGACGGGCCGACGAAGACGATGAACTCCCCTTCCTTGATGGAGAGGTTGATGTTGCGCAGGGTGTCCTTGTGAACAGCCGGATCGTAATTTTTGCGAACGTTGTTGAGTACTACTTCAGCCATGACGAGCTCCGCTCTTGAATCTTTGCAAATCGTGATAGCGGGGGGAGTCAGCTCCCCCGGCCATAAACTTAACCTTTCACACCGCCAGCAGTCAGACCGCCCACCAACCAGCGCTGTGCCAGCAGGAACACCACTGTGATGGGGAAACCGGAGAGCACTGCGGCTGCCGCGAAATCACCCCACAGATAGTTCTGCGGATAGAGGTACTGCTGGGCCCCGACCGCCAGGGTCAGATTGTTCACATCCTGCAACAGGATGGAGGCCATGGGCACCTCGGTAATGGAACCGATAAAGGCCAGAATAAACACTACCGCCAGGATGGGTACCGACAGGGGCAACAGGATCAGACGGAATGCCTGCCACGGGGTCGCACCGTCGATGGCCGCCGCCTCCTCCAGCGAGGAGTCGATGGTCTCGAAATAGCCCTTGATGGTCCAGACGTGCAGGGCGATACCGCCCATGTACGCCAGGATCAGGCCACCGTGGGTGTTGAGACCGAGCCAGGGGATGTAGTCACCAATCTTGTTAAAGAGCGCGTAGATGGCTACCAGCGCCAGTACCGCGGGGAACATCTGGAAAATCAGCATGCCCTGCAGGATGGTGGACTTGCCACGAAAACGCAGGCGGGCAAAGGCGTAGGCACAGGTGGTGGAGAGCGTCACGATCATCAGGGCAGTGATGCCGGCGATCTTGATGGAGTTCCACAACCAGGTCAGCACCGGGAACGGCGGCGGCGTGATGCTGCCGTCGGCGTTGGTGATGGACATGCCCAGCGCCAGCTTCCAGTGATCCAGCGTCGGATTGGAGGGGATGATCTCCCCTACCGCGAAGTTACCGTTACGGAACGAGATGGCGATAACCATGATCAACGGGAAGATGATCAGCGCCAGGAAGCTCCACATGACCAGGTGGGTTGCCCACACCCGGTATTTGACTGATTTGGGTTGTACGATTGCCATGTTGAAGCCTCCTTACAGCTGCTTGTCGGCTTTGGACAATTTCAGGTTGAGCAGCGCCAGCGCACCTACGATGAGGAAGATAGCTGTGGCGATGGCACTGGCCAGACCGTAGTCCTGACCACCCGATCCCTGGAACGCAATCCGGTAGGTATAACTCACCAGCAAGTCGGTGGTACCGGCCGGGGTGCTGGCGCCGATGATGTCGGGCGCACCGTTGGTCAACAACTGGATAAGCACGAAGTTGTTGAAGTTGAAGGCGAACGAGGCAATCAACAGCGGTGTCAGCGGCTTCATCAACAGCGGCACGGTGATCTTGAAGAAGTTCTGCACCGGACCGGCACCGTCCATGGCGGACGCTTCATAGAGATCTTCCGGAATGGCTTTGAGCAGGCCCATGCAGAGGATCATCATGTAGGGGTAGCCGAGCCAGGTGTTGACGATCAGGATCATTACCTTGGCCAGGAAGGGGTTGGTATACCAGTCCGGCTTGATGCCAAACGCCGCTTCCAGGAACATGTTGATCTCACCGAAGTTCTGGTTGAACAACCCCTTGAACACCAGGATGGAGATAAACGCCGGGATCGCATAGGGCAGGATCAGCATGACCCGATAGAAACCGCGCCCCTTGAGCGACTCCCACTGCACCAGACAGGCCAGCACCATGCCGATAGCCAGGGTGAAGGCAACGGAACAACTGGAGAAGATCACGGTCCAGATAAAGATCTGCAGGAAGGGTGACTGGATGCCCGGATCGGTGACGATGCGCGCGAAGTTCTTCCAGCCCACACTGACCACGAAGCCGGGAGCCACGCCCTTGCCGACAAACTGACCCTGTTCGTCGATGTACTGATAGAAGCCGGTGTCACCGTTGGGCAGCATCAGCTGGCCATTCTGGGTATCACGCAGCAGGTTGCTGTCTTTGATCACCACGCCGGACTTGAGCACGGCGCCATCCATCAGCCGGGTGTACTGCTGCTTCTGGGCGGCAAACTTGCGCAGGCTGCTCAGGGTCAGGTGGGTACCGCCATCCGGCAGCACCAGATCCAGGTCACTCAGGTGAGTACGATGCTCAACAATGGCGCGGATCGGCGCGGCCTTGCTGGCGGCTTCGCCAGTCACGGGCTGCAGCTCGACCACTTGCTGGGTGTTCTGCACACGGCCCTCGCGGGACGCCAGCTCACGGGCCTTGTTGTTCATCAGGGAAACAGGTTGACTGATAAAGGATTGATCATCCTGTGTCAGCAGCAGCTGGAACTGGCCATTGTCGCCACCCAGCAGGGTAAAATCGAATTCACCGCCCGCCACCTTGTAGGTTTTCTTCAGGTGGTAGTCCCGTGCCTGCTCCACGGAGAGCAAGTTGGACCCCGAATAGTTGGTGAAGGCGATGCCAATCGTGTAGGCAAGAGGGAAGATGATAAACACAACCATGCCCGCAACACCCGGAAAGATGTAGCGATGGGCATAGGTCTTCTTGTTCATGAAGACATACAGACCGACGGAAACCACCACCAGATCCAGCAGCGCGAATACCCACTCGCCACTGGCGTACATCATCACGGCTGCGTAGCCGTTGAGGATGGCGACCAGGGCCGCTATGGTCCACTTAAGCCAGGTGTGCTTATCCTTCGGACCGGCATAGGACTCAACAGAAGGTACTACTTCCATGCCAATTAACCTTTATAACGCCAAGAGAGATTTGAGAGAGTGGGAGGCCATTACGGCCTCCCGGGTAGTGCGTGCTTACTGAACGATACGCTTGGCAGCGGTATCCAGTGCTTCGTCAACACCCTGACGACCGGAGGTCACGTTCTTGAGGGCAGTTTCGAAGGAGGACCAGAAACGGCTCATCTCGGGAACGGATGGCATCGGCTCGCCAGCCTGGGCGTTCAGCATGGTTGCCTTGATGTGCGGATCGGATTCCAGCGTTTTCTGGAAGGATTTCAGCGCAACGGCACCCAGCGGCTTGTCGGCGTTAACCGGTGCCAGACCGGCATCGGTCAGCAGGTAGTTTTCCAGGAACTCGATGGCCAGATCCTTGTTCGGGCTGGCGGCGTTGATGGTGGCACCCAGTACGCCAACGAAGGCTTTGGCCGGCTTGCCGTTCAGGGTCGGCAGCGGCGCTACGCCATACTTGATGCCGCTCTTGTCCAGGTTGCTCCAGGCCCAGGGACCGTTGATCATCATGGCCACTTCGCCCTTGTTGAACTTGGCGTCCATCACACCGTAGTCGATGCCTTTTTCCAGGTGACCGGACTTGATCATCTCGGAGATGTAGCCCACGCCCATCTTGGCACCTGCGTTGTTCACGCCGGTATCTTTAACGTCATAACCGGTAGCGGTTTTCTTGAAGGCGTAACCACCGTTGGCAGCCACCAGCGGATAGCTGAAGTACGGGGTGTCATAAGCCCACATGATGGCGCGCTTGCCGTTTTTCTTCAGAGTCTCGTCAATCTTGGCGATCTCTTCGAAGGTTTTCGGCGGCTCGGGCAGCAGGTCTTTGTTATAGATCAGGCTGACCGCTTCCATGGCAACCGGGTAGCCATAGGTTTTGCCGTCAACAGTCATGGCATCCCATGCCAGCTGTTCAAATTTGCCTTTGGTGGCAGCGTTCGGCGTTACCGGAACCAGCAAACCGGCTTTGACCCACTCACCGTAACGGTCGTGAGCCCAGAAGAAGATGTCAGGGCCGTTGCCAGTGGCGGCGGCTTGCTGGAATTTCACTTCAACCTGATCCGGGTGGGCCACAGTAACCTTGATGCCGGTTTCTGCTTCAAACTTCTTACCCACTTCAGCCAGACCGTTGTATCCCTTGTCACCGTTGATCCAGATGGTCAGCTGGCCTTCATCGATGGCAGCAGTAGCAGAGCAAGCGACGCCAAGAGTGGCCAGACCGATCAGGGATGACAGCAATTTCTTTTTCATGAGCCTTTCCTTGTATTAGTTCCGCGCTGTAAGAGCATTGTGTGCGAGATGAATATTATCCCAAGCGGCAAACGGCTCACATGACGCAACTCGCATTTTTGAAATGCAATTACGTATTTCCTTCCAGAAAGTTTTGAAAACATTTTCTTATTTCAGGGGGTTAAGGCCATTTATCGGCTTAATTACGGACAATGGCAGAATATTAATTACCAAAATGAAATAAAATTTCACGAATGAAAGGGTTTTCACCTCAATGAAAACCCTTTCAGGTGATTTATTTTGTTTGATTTGTTAACAAAGTACCGCAGCGGTTTCGAGGCATGCCGCGGCGCAATAAAAAAAGAGACCCCGCCGGGGCGGAGTCTCTTTTTGCCAGAAATGACGACTTGATCACACTACTGATCCCACTACGACTGACGCAGCAGCTGATCCTTGAGATTGGGCGGCACGCCCTTGATGGTCAGGGTGTCGGTCTGGGGATCGTAAAAAATGCGGCTGTTCAACAGCTTTTGCTCAAAGCTCAACGTGAGCCCTCCACCGGAGCCAACAAACTTGGTCAGGCCGCGCAGGGTAGAGCGATCCGCCGGGAAGCGATCTTCCAGCTCATACTCCTGACCGATAAAGCTGTAAAAATCGAGATCACCGTCGCCGCCATCTTTTGCGGAGAGTTCTGCTGACAGCTCCTTGATTTCGATCTCTTCACCGGCACTCGCCTGTTCGGTGCAATATTTGAAGACCTGCTTTTTGTAATCGTTGCGCTCGGTCGATTCGAGCTGGCGACTGTCGCAATAATCTTCGACCGCCTGCAGCAAGCCTTTATTTTGCACCTTGGCATCCATGCCCTCACGGGCACCCAGCAGATCCATAAAGAAGTCGCCCAGTTTGCGACCGATGCGTCCCTTGCTGAAGGTGATATAGCGGCGCGAATCGGCCTGAGTTTTCCATTCGGTCAAATCAATGCGGGCCACCAGATTGAGTTTGCCGATATCCAGATACTGGATATGACGCAATTCCAGCGCTTCGCTGACGGTGACGCTCTCCTTGCCCTCCAGCAGGGCAATCAGCAGATAATCGACCCCGACATAGTTGTATTTGGCAAACAGCAGCACCCCTTGCTCATCGAGGGCGTGCTCCACCAGCTGTTTGACCAGCATCTGGGTCACATTGACCGAGAAGGGAACGAATTCGGTCTGCTCACTGAGCAGTTGTTCGAGGGCGATACGAAACGCGGGTGAGGGCTGCTTGGGGGCCTCTTCCCCCGCCGCCAGCTCGGCGACGGCCGTTTCAGGGTCGGCAAAGAAGCCAAAGCCCTTGCCACCCTTGCCGTTATAGATCCGATGCAGTTCCGCCATCAGCCCCTGTACCGCCTCATCAGGAGGCAGGGTCTGGCTGCGGGTATCGGCGTGGGGTTGACCATCGCCGCCCTGGCGCAAGGAGTGAAGAATGATCTTGTCGATATCGAGACTCATGTCACAAAGCCATAGTGTTAGCCGAAAGGGTGAAGTATTATAAGGCGCTTTGAACCGAGATGAACTGAAGATTATGCCTATCGTATCAAAGTACAATAACGAGCAATTTGACGCCCTGATGAACGACCTGATCACCGCGCTGGAAAAGCATAAAGCGCCGGTGGATCTCAGCCTTATGGTGCTTGGCAATCTGACCACCAATATCATCAACGGTATGGCACCGGCCCAGCGCCAGGCCATCACTGAAAAGTTTGTCCAGGCCCTGACCGCATCGGTCGATAATCGCCACGACGCACACTGAGTCCTGCGACTCTGTTGATTTGACGTTTCTCAACGCAGATGGATCACTATGGTCGAAACCGGTAACCCCTATCGTGATAATGTCTCTCGCCTGATCACCTGGGGGCATTGGTTCTCCTTCTTCAACATTATCCTGGCCATGCTTATCGCTACCCGCTATCTGGGTGCCATCGGCTGGCCATCGACCACGCTTGGCGTGATCTATCTCGTTGTAAGCTGGATTGGCCACTTCTCGTTTCTGAGCTTCGTCACCTACCTGTTGACGGTCTTTCCGCTCAGCTTCGTGCTGCCCAAAGAGAAACCGCTGCGATTCATCTCGGCCATCATCGCCACCCTGGCGCTGGTGCTGTTGCTGATCGACACCCAGGTATTCCGGCTGTTCAAGTTTCACCTCAACAGTCAGGTATGGCAGTTGCTGCTGGATCAGGCACAGACCGAAGAGGGCTCAATCTGGAGCATTATCTTCGTCGCCGTGCCGACCATCTTCCTGCTGCAACTGCTGCTGTCGGCCTATGTCTGGCGCAAGATCAACAAGCGCAAGCGCCGCCAATACGGCAATCAGGTTGGGCTGGCCCTGCTGGTCTGCTTTATTCTGACCCACGTGGTCAACAGCTGGGCGGATGCGACCCTCTATCAGCCCATCACCATGCAGAGAGCCAACTTCCCCCTCTCCTACCCCATGACGGCCCGCTCCTTCCTGGCCAAACATGGCTGGCTGGATCTGGATCAGTACGAGAAGCAGGCGGCCTCCCAGGGTGATGACAGCGACAGCCGGATGCACTATCCGCTGCGCCCGCTCAACGTCAATGCGCCGCTGACCCACAGCAATCTGCTGATTGTGGTGGTCGACTCCCTGCGCTTTGACATGCTCAACAACATCAACATGCCCAATCTGCAGCGCTATGCGGATCAGCACCTGACGTTCCGCAACCACATGAGTGGTGGCAACGACGATCTGATGGGGATGTTCAGCCTCTTCTACGGCTTGCCCGGCCACTACTACAAGGACATCAGCAGCGACAAGCGTCCGCCGGTGCTGTTCGACGAGATGCTGCGTCAGGATTACCAGTTCGGGCTGTTCGGCGCGATGGAAGATGCCCAGAAGTATCGCAAGAGCATCCTCTCCGGCCTGCGCAAGCAGGTGTTTGTCTCCGAACAGATCGATGATGGCAAGCTGCTGACCGACTGGCAGCAGTGGCTCGGCAAGCGCACGCCGGAGCGTCCCTGGTTCTCGCTGGTCTATCTCTCGAGCCTAGGTGACTACCAGTTGCCCGCGACCATGAAGGGGCCGTTCCAGCCGGAGCTGGCCAACTTCAACCCGGCGACCGCCTATCGGGCGGAGAACCTGCAAAAGCTGGAGAACCGCTACAAGAACTCGGTCTTCTATACCGACCAGCTGCTTGAGCAGATGCTGACCAGCTTGCAGTCGCAGGGGATGGACAGCAATACCGTCGTCGTCATTACCGCCAACCACGGTCAGGAGTTCAACGACACCCGTAGCAACAGCTGGGGTGCGGGCAGCAACTACTCCCCCTATCAGGTACAAGTGCCCATGGTGATTGCCTGGCCGGGTCGCGACAGCCAGGTACTGGAACAGCCGAGCAGCCATCTCGATCTGGCCCCGACCCTGATGCAAGGGATGCTGGGGGTACGCAATCCGGCGCGCGATTACAGCATTGGTCGCAATCTGTTCGATACCACGCCCCGTAACTGGCTGCTGGCAGGGGATCAGAACGATTTTGCCATCTATCAGGGCGACACCATCACCCACTTCAACAAGCAGGGTGACTTCGAACTGCTGGAGCGCAACAGTTATCGCCCCATCAAGCACGGTACCCCAGATATGGGCGCCATGATCCAGGTGATGAACGAGCTGAACCGCTTCTATCGCAACCAATGAAGCCCCCGCTGATGGCTTGATACCATAAAAAACGCCCCGAATTCGGGGCGTTTTTCGTTTTATAGCCGGGCCACGTTCACGACTGTTAGCCACCCCACCCTTGCGGGTACTTGTAGCCGACGAAACGCTTGGCTGCATAGGCTTTGAACGCCGCCGAGTTGATGAAGTCGTAGCTGCGCTCCAGAAACAGTCCTTCACTGAACGGGATACCGTTGGAAGCGGCAAAGTTACCGTTGATCACCGAGAAGTCCACATCCTCCCGCGAACGGGGCAATTGTGCTGCTTCCAGCAACACCAGCTTGAGATTGTGCGGATTGTTCACCACATCAAACTCGCTCGCCTTGAGCGGGTTTATCCCCTCCTTGAGGGTGAGCCAACCGAGATCCTGCAGCATCAACAGCGCCCGCGCCTGATTGGTGGGATCGTTGGGGATGGCCACCGTACTTCCCTCTTGCACCTTGTCGAGCGCCGCCAGCTTGCCGGAGTAGAGTCCCATCGGGCCGGTTGGTACCTGGGTAATGGGCGCCAGCGACAAGCCGCGGTCTTTGGCAAAACTCTCAAGATAGGGTTTGTGCTGGAAACAGTTCACATCCAGTGATCCGTCAGCCAGAGCAATATTGGGGGTCACATAGTCGGTGAACTCCACCAGCTTGATTTTGTACCCCTTGGCCTCCAGCTGCGGCTTGATGGAGTCGGTCACCATGTCGGCAAAATCCCCCACCGTGGTGCCAATCACGATCTCCTGCTTGGTCGGCAAGGGGGCATCGGCGGCAACCGCAGAAAAAGCGAGGCTCCCTACCGCCATCGCGGCAATAAAGGTGCTGGCACCAGCAGCGGCGCGCAAGGAAGCAGTGAAAGAAGAAGGTAAGAAACCTGAACTCGGGATAAAAAACGGCGTAAAAAATGAACTCAATGCCCGTTCCAAGATCTGATCCTGCAGTGACAAAGACACTGACCACAAAGGAACGGGCATGGACAAGTTATTGGAACTCTTCTGTGATGTTGATGATTTTTGTGCCGTATTTATGCCTCAATGGCACCAGCAATTGTTGGTTAGCGGTCAGCGTCAACGCCAGCGTACCGGGCGCATGAGCGCGAGTGAGATAATGTGCATCATCATTGCTTTCCACATGTCACACCACCGGGATTTCAAAAACTTCTACAACGGTTTGCTCCAGCGCTATCACATGCAGGATTTTCCTCAATTGCTCAGTTACACCCGGTTCCTCGAGATGATGCCATCCGTATTGGTCC